>NZ_VILC01000004.1:91618-120643 GCF_009712065.1 Aphanizomenon sp. UHCC 0183
GTTGACACCAATGAGCATTGCTAAACCCCTACACTACACCAAAATAATAATTCTAAATTTAAAATTGCTGATGTGACTCGCAAATCATTAACCGAAAAACAACGGGCTTTAGAAATTCTTTCCCGTATCCAGCATCTTTATCCAGACGCAACTTGCTCCCTAGATTATGCCACCCCTGTACAATTATTAGTAGCAACTATTCTTTCCGCTCAATGTACAGATGAAAGGGTAAATAAAGTAACGCCAGGATTATTTGGCAAATTTCCTGACGCGGAAAGTCTAGCAAATGCAGATTTAACAGAGTTAGAAGAATTGGTACGTTCGACAGGTTTTTATCGTAATAAAGCCAAGAATATTCAAGGCGCTTGTCTAATGATTGTTCAGGATTTTAACTCTGTTGTTCCCAACAAAATGGAAGACTTATTAAAGCTTCCAGGAGTAGCCCGGAAAACTGCAAATGTGGTTTTAGCCCATGCTTATGGTATTAATGCTGGAGTAACTGTAGATACTCACGTAAAGCGCTTAAGTCAGCGTTTGGGATTGACAAAAAATACTGAACCTGTGGGAATTGAAAAGGATCTAATGAAGTTATTACCCCAACCAGACTGGGAAAATTGGTCAATT
Organism: Aphanizomenon sp. UHCC 0183; assembly: GCF_009712065.1. Classification (NCBI taxonomy): domain Bacteria; kingdom Bacillati; phylum Cyanobacteriota; class Cyanophyceae; order Nostocales; family Aphanizomenonaceae; genus Aphanizomenon; species Aphanizomenon sp. UHCC 0183. The sequence goes on from NZ_VILC01000004.1 coordinate 92,243, forward strand.
AGATTAATTTATCATGGTCGGGCTGTCTGTAAAGCCCGTTCTCCTAGTTGTGATATTTGTAAGTTGATTGACTTGTGTGATATGAATTTATCTGAACCAAAGTCACAAAAAACAAAGTAACTCATTCATAATCTAAATGAGTCATTGCAATCCTACAGGACTTACGCAACTGGCACATTGGTAGGGTGCGTCAGACTTGCATAAATCCTGCCAAGAAACAGATTATTGATATCTGACGCACCCTACAACAGATTTTTAGTGTGACTGAGGTAATTAATAAAGATGCTATTTTTGATTATTACAATTCATCAAAATAATAAGTTACGACTCCAGAAATGGGGTCATTACCAATTCTGATATGATTTGATTTCAGCATTTCTTGGAGTGTAGCTTCGACTTCTGCAAAACTCATTCCTGTAGCCTTAACACCTTGAGTTACAGTTAAACTACCACCCTTAGCTTCTGCGGCTTCTATTAGTTTAACAATCATTGGTTTCTCCGCCGGTTTGTGAACTTGGGAAATAAATATCCGTTCATTCATGGATACGCCTAAAGGTGATAAACCTGCTTTTAGTAGCAATTTCTGCTCATATTCGTCCACCATATTAGGTATGATTAATAAATCATAGATTTGTCCCAAGTAAAAGAACCCACAGGTAAAGAACCATAATAAACCAGTAGCCGTTTTACCATTATATAAGCGATGTAAACCACCTATTCCCAAAAAACCAGCCCCACACAAGAGGTAAGAGACAAGAAGACGGTCTTTATGTTCAGTATTTTTTATAGTCATCTTATTTATGTCCATTAGGATTTACTGGTTTAAAAACCCACACTGCAATTAACTACCCTTGGTTAGTCTTCGATTCCCCAATTAACCATTATATTTATTTATCACCATGATTTCCCTTTCACCTGAACTCCAAGCTAGACTTTCCACACCCCTAAAAATCGGCTCATTTGAGGTTAAAAGCCGTGTTTTACAGTCTCCTTTGTCCGGGGTGACTGATTTGGTGTTTCGGCGTTTGGTGCGTCGTTATGCACCAGACTCCATGATGTATACGGAAATGGTAAATGCAACGGGTTTACACTATGTTAACCAATTACCAAAAATCATGGAAGTAGATCCTCAAGAAAGACCTATTAGTATTCAATTATTTGATTGTCGTCCCGATTTTTTAGCAGAAGCAGCCATAAAAGCAGTTGCTGAAGGTGCAGATACTGTTGATATTAATATGGGATGTCCTGTGAATAAGATTACTAAAAATGGTGGTGGTTCTTCCTTATTACGTCAACCAGAAATTGCGGAAGCAATTGTACGGGAAGTTGTCAAAGCAGTAGATGTGCCTGTAACTGTAAAAACTCGCATTGGTTGGAATGATCAGGAAATTACTATTCTTGATTTTGCGAAAAGAATGGAAGACGCGGGAGCAAAAATGATTACTGTGCATGGACGCACTCGCGCTCAAGGTTATAATGGTAATGCGCGGTGGGAATGGATAGCTAAAGTCAAGGATATTTTATCAATTCCTGTAATTGGGAATGGGGATATTTTTTCTGTGGAAGCTGCGGTAAAATGTTTAGAACAAACTGGTGCAGATGGAGTAATGTGTTCTCGTGGAACTTTAGGTTATCCCTTTTTAGTTGGTGAGGTTGATCATTTCTTAAAAACTGGAGAATTATTAACACCACCTAACCCAATTCAACGCTTAGAATGTGCCAGAGAACATCTTTTTGCTTTGTGGGAATACAAGGGAGATAGGGGAGTCCGTCAAGCTCGTAAACACATGACTTGGTATGCAAAAGGCTTTATGGGTGCGGCTGATTTACGGGGTAAGTTAAGTTTAATGGAAACTGTCCAACAAGGTTTAGATTTAATTGATGGTGCGATAGAAAGATTAGCAAATGGTTATGAAGTTGAAGAAGAAGTACCAGCTATTATTGCACTTTAGCATTGATTTCTAGATTAGGTTAAGCGATAGGTTAACACAAGCTAAGGGACTTCCAAATAAAAAAATACTCAACCACCTAACGCAAAAATCTCTCAAACCCTTATTCCTCTGTGTCCTCTGCGCCTCTGTGGTTCGTTAATCAGGATAATTTATTTCTTGGAAGTCCCTAAGTAGGTTGGCGTTGAAAATTGTCGTTATGGCAAAGCAAAAGGCAAGAGTGAAGAGGGTTTAGGCGATTTTACATTTCTTTACACAGTTTGGTTTTATTGTGTTCACCTACTTAAGTGCGATCGCTAATTCTTTAAACTCCCACTTTTTATAACAAACCCCGATAACGAATAAAAATCAAAATCACAGCCCAAGAACCTAATGCCACTTTAACAGCAACTAAGATATTTAATATTGGCAAAATTCCGCCACTAAAAAGCATTCCTAACTCACCGTGTGGTAACTCAAATCCCGACAAAGTTATCACTGATAAAACAATAAAGACTAACACCGAAATCTTTTCCCACATAGCCGCGTGCCACTGTTGGTAAATGTCCTGCATCCATTGGTATGATGAGGTAATTGCTATCAGTCCGATTGCTGTCCCTCCAGCGACTCCAGCCGCAAAACCACCCCCCGGACTCAAATGCCCCCTAATTGCTAATTCAATGCCCACTAATGCCGCAATTGTCGCCCCTAGACGAGCTAATATTATTGATGGTTGATCTTTAAATTGATAGATGCTGCAAGATGGTTTTTCATTAGCTAATAAAAAATTAGCTCCGAGAATGGCTATAGTAAAAACAATAACTTCAAAGATTGTATCATATAGCCGATTTCTGAAAATAATCCCTGATACTGCATTGGGAACACCACTTTCTTTAACCACTGTTTCCACAATGGAAATATCTGGTAAATTTAGTTCAGAATTAGGCATGATTAGCATTTTCACAAATAAAGCTATTCCGGCTAAAATGTAAACTAATTTCATAAATTTTACTCCCCTGAATCTAAAACGTTGAAATATCTTAAACCTGTCTTTGGTGATGAAAGTTCGCTTTTCATGATGTTATAAATGCGTTGCACTCTAATCACGGTTTGGTATGTTTCTTCTGCTTCCACAAACTTTTCTAATGGCGCACAGGTAGCATGAATTTCTTTTTCTATTAACGCCTGTTGTAAATTTTCTTTAGTAGTGTAAGGTACGAGTTCTAGACGCAGATAATGTTTCTTGAAAATGCGGCGAAAGTCGCTCATAAGTTGTTGAAAATTGCCATCTTGATTTTTTTCTATTGACTGATTTTCCATGACACCAAGACGTAATACTAAGGATGAACGAACTGCGATCGCATAGAGAGTAATTGATAGCATTGTTCCCATTAATGCTTCTGTTAAAGCCACATCTGCTGCACCTAAAACTGCATCTACCATTGCTGCAACTGCACCGAGTACCCCACGAATTACTAAGGCATGATAGGGATTAGTTTGAGTTACTAACATCCCCGCAGTTAAGGGTAATAAAGCAATGATTAAATAGAGATAAGTATCATTCATGTTTTTCCTCTTCTGTTGAACAGTATGCTAATACATAACCCAGCATAGTATTCCAAATTGCTAAGGAAATAATGCCAAGAATAAGTAATGGCCATTCACTGGGTATTTTCAGTAGTAGTCCGACAATAATCATCATTGAACCTAAAGTATCCGCAACAGAAAGTCCATGTAATTTGAATAATACTGATCTGTTGCTGACTAAATGAGAAGTTCCCCAAAACCAAAAAACTATGCCAATACTTATGCAGGTATAACTAAGAAGGTTAATCATACTTCACCTAATCTTCTGAGGATATGTGCTAATAACATTAAGCCGGCATTTCCTACTGTCAAAATAATCGCTGCAACTACACCAATCATCCAATCATCTCGCAAAACGGAAATTACAAGAATCATGATGGCTACTTTACTGGAAATGCTACCAAAAGCTAACATTTTCTGCCAGGTATCATCACTTTTCCAAGCTTCATAAATGGGAATAAGTAAAGCCAAAATCATTGCTATTAAGACTATTTCTAGGTTCATGCTTGTTTTTTCCTGGGTTTAATTTGGTGAACTTCATACCATCCTTCTTCGTGGTACTTCAAAACTATGGTTTTGGGGGTAAAGGTAATCAGAAATATATCGAGGAAAATCAATAAAGGTGATCTGTTTAGTTTGACTTTCTCCATGATAATTTCTTCTTCGTTATGGGGACGGAAGATAATTTCAAATGCCTCCATAAAAGCTACCGGAATCGCAACAAGGATCTTAATTATTACCTTTACCCAAGATTTTAATTTTTCTGGTGATGACTTACCACGTGGTAAAATTAAGGCAATAATTACACCGATGATAATATTTGTTAAACTCACATTAGCAGTGAGTAATAACCAAATTGTTAGTCTTAATATGAGATGTCCAATCATGGGAAAGCCATCCAAAATAATAGGATTAAAGTTAAACTCATGACACCAACTAAATGCTCAAATTCTTCAAATACACGAGGTAGAGATATGGATAATTTCTTGAAAATGAAATGATATCCTAACCAGCCCGCAGCAATAGTTAAAAGTGCTTTTGTGATATTGGTGATTTCATAAGCTGGAAGATAGACAATATTTGCCACAAATAATCCAGTAATTAAAAAGATTACTGATATCCAAAAACCGGATTTTGTTTTCTGTTCTTCTTCTTCTTCTTCTTCTGCTTTTGCATGGGGGAGAAAAATAAATTTAGCAAAAGATATGGCTGTACCAACTGCGGCAATATTCATCAGTATAAATTGCCAAGATGCTAAATTTTTTGTCGTTAATACTTTTGCCTCAAAACCTGACAAAAAAGGTAAACCAGAAATTGATAAACTAGCGATCGCTAAGGCTATCCAAATATTAGTATGAATGGGTTTATTTTGCAGTTCTTTAAAATTGCGACTGGGTAAAGAACCCGCAATCAAAAATAAAGATGACTTGACTAATCCATGGGTGAGGGCATAAAATCCACCTACAGCCGGTGCAGCAAGAATAAAGCCTAATTGGGAAATTGTGTGAAACGCCAACATTCGCTTAGTATCTTTTTCAAAGACAGCATAGGAGACACCCATTAAAGCTGTTCCCACAGCAAAAATTCTGACTATGGTATCAATTTCTTCGGAAACGAATGCACAACGTAATAAAGGTAAAACACTGGCTTTAACGACAATTCCTGACATCAATGCGGAAACTGGTGTTTCTGATTCAGAATGAGTTAAAGGTAGCCATAACCCGGAGACAAAAATCCCCGCTTTGATTAATAATCCCAGAAAAATTAATGCTAGTGCTTCTGGTGGTGATCCCTTTAAACTGGCAAAACTAAAGGAATGATGCGTCTGATAAACCAGCACTGCACCAACCAGATAAAACAACATTGCAGTATTACTAACAAAAAGATACCGTAAACCTACCCAAATTGAGCGATCGCTACGAGAATAAGCAATTAATAGAAAAGCCGCAATACCGCTTACTTCTAAGGCCACATATAAACTAATGAAATCTGCACAGACAAAGGCCGCATTCAGGCTACCATGCACAATAATCATCTGGGCATAGAAAAAAGCCGTTTTATCACTGCGCCAGCAGTAGAGGGCAACAGCAGCCGTTACCAGGGCATTTGTGAAAATAAAGTAACCACTTAACTCGTCAGCCACTAAAGTGATACCGAAACTATCCAGTAAATTCAGTGTGATGGGTGATGGTTCGATAAATAGCTGCAACCCATAAGCAGCAGAAGCAATAGTCCCCCACAATGTCAAATGTCGGTTAAGTTTGGGGACTAGAAAAATGATGAACCCTAGAAAAAATGGGGTAGCAATCCAACTCAGTGTAATGGTATTCATGGTGTATTATTTTTCTCAATCTCGTTACTTTCCAATGTGGGATTATCCCGTGCTAATTTCATCACACCAACCAGCATCAAAGCCTGTATCGAGAAACCGATGACTATCGCTGTTAATATGACTGCTTGGGGAACAGGATCAGCATAAGCAATATTTTTTACTTCTGAAATAATGGGAGTAAATAAGCCTTGTTGTGATGCAATTAGTACATAAAAAGCAATCACACCCGTACTCATCACATCCATTGAGACAATTTTCATTACCAAGTTTTTTTTGAAGATGATGCCAAAAAAACCACACAGTATTGTTATCAGTACGCACGCTTCTAACACGGGAATTATTTAATTTTTATATAAAGTGCTAACTCTATATAAGCACGAAATCTTAGTGCTAGAATAATTTCAACACTAGAATATTCTTATGATTATGATAGTTATACTCAATGATTTATGTTTTCACAACTTTTAAAGTTTGCAAACTTTCATCTGCACAACCTGTGATAAAACCACCCATTTTTTGAATTTCTTGTAAATGTTCTAAAGCTGATTTTGTAATGAGTTCTCCAGGCATTAATACAGGAATTCCTGGAGGATAAGGGCAAATAATTTCCGCGCAAATCCGATTTTGAGCTTTCTCGAAAGGCAAGATTTCACTATTAGCAAAAAAAGCCTCACGGGGAGAAATAGCTATAATATTACTTGTGTTATCTTTTTTGGGTTTACACAATAAATTTTGAATTTTTAATGGATTAATATGAGTAAGATTACTTAGAGATCTAATTAAATTTTGAATATCTGTTTCTGTATTTCCTAAGCTAATAATAAATGTGATATTTTGCCAAGATGAAAATTCTGGAGTTACATTAAATTTCTCATTTAAAATTTCTTCGGCTGCAAAGCCAGTAAATCCTAATTTACTAACATTAACTGTTAATCTAGTTTTATCTAAATCTATAAATCCCGGTGATTTTTCTTTTTGAGAAAGGGGAGTAGATAAACCAGGAATTTGATTAATTTGAGTTCTGGCTGCTTTCCCTAATTCCAAAGTTTGAGACATGAGCTTTTTTCCATGTATTGCCATTTGCTGACGTGCAGCATCGAGAGAAGCTAAAAGAATAAAACTAGGACTTGTAGATTGCACTAATTGTAAGGCTTTATTAACTCTATCAATATCAATAATTTTACCTTGAATATGTAACATTGATGCCTGTGTCATTGCCCCCAATGTTTTATGAATTGATTGGACAGTTAAATCTGCACCTGCACTTAAAGCTGATGTGGGTAATTCTGGGTGAAAATGAAAATGTGCGCCGTGTGCTTCGTCTACAATCAGAGGAATATTATATTGATGAGTAAGGTGTATAAATGCTGGCAAATCTCCACAAACACCATGATAAGTAGGATAAACTATCAGCACTGCTTTTGTATCTGGATGTTTTGCTAATGCTGCTTTTAATGATTCTGGTGTAATGCTGTATGCAATATCTAAATCTTCATCGTATTCAGGATTTATAAAAATAGGAATTGCCCCCGAAAGAATCAATCCAGAAATAACAGAAGAATGGACATTTCTAGGCAGAATTATTTTTTCTCCCATTCTACAACTAGCGATAATTGCGGCTTCAATTCCGCAGGTAGAACCATTAACTAAAAACCATGTTTTCTCTGCCCCAAAAGCCTCCGCTGCTAGTTCTTGTGCTGCGAGAATTACGCTTTCTGGTTTGAATAAATTATCTAACTCTGCTAATTCCGTTAAGTCAGCCCGAAAGACATCTTTACCAATTAAATCTGTTAAGATTGGCGAAATTCCCGCACCGCGTTTATGTCCTGGGGTGTAAAATGGTGCGTGGGGACGGGTTGTACAGGCTTTTAAGGCATCAATAAGGGGGGTTTGGTTTTGGTTGAGCATTTTAAGGGAAAAGAAGCGTTGAAAGCTTAAAGTAAAAATTGATAACATCTAGAATCTAAAGAAATAATATGATATATTGTATTTAAATTCAAATCCTTATGCAGACTGAAACTATGACTAACGAAGAAGTAATCTTATTTGAAGAAGAGGAAGATCAAGAAATTGAATTTGAGCCGCTGAGTGGATTAATTCCTGAATTAAAGCAAATTCCAGAAATTGTTGTTTCTGGTAGTGACTGGACAACAGAGACAATCTTTAATCAACTTGATCGGGGTAATATAGAGCTAAATCCAAGATTTCAAAGACGAGACGCTTGGGATATCACTCGTAAAAGTAGGTTTATCGAATCACTTGTACTTGGATTTCCAGTTCCACAAATAGTATTAGCTGCTAATCGTCAGGAAAAAGGTAAATTTATTGTTCTTGATGGTAAACAACGATTGTTAACTATTCTGCAATTTTATGGTGGAAGTGATGAAAATATATCGAATAATAACAATGCCTTTGCTTTAAGAAATCTAGAATTTAGACGTGATTTAATAGGCAAAAAATATGAAGATTTTAAAAATGATGTCTTTTTGAGTTCTGAACTTAATGCTCTCGATAACCAAACTATTCGTACAGTATTAATTAGGAATTGGCCTAACGAAAACTTACTATATAAAATTTTTCTGCGGCTGAATATAGGAGGCACTCCATTATCTCCTCAAGAGCTAAGACAAGCATTACATCCAGGTGATTTTATCAATTGGTTAGATGATCAATCAGTTGAAAGTAAGGCTCTGAGAAAGATATTTAAATCATCAAATCCTGATTCTCGGATGCGTGATGTTGAATTACTATTACGTTATATAGGATTTCATTATTTTTTATCTGATTATCGGGGAAATCTTAAGGAATTTCTTGACATGACTTGTGAAAGGCTTAATAATCAGAGATGTAATGATATTACAAATGTAGTTAATCAATTTGAAGAAGCAGTACAAACAACTATTAATATATTTGAAGAGAAAAACTTCTCTCGTTTATGGTCGAGCAGAAATAATAAATATCAAAGCCAATTCAATCGAGCAATTTTAGATGTGATGGTTTTTTACTTTTCAGATGAAATAATCAGGAAATCTGCTGAAGATCATCAAGAAAAAGTTAAAGTTGCTTTTCAGGAATTATGTTCATCAAACAGTGATTTTAGAGAAGCTGTTGAACGCAGAACACAAAATATTCCTGAAATTTACAATCGTCTGAGGTTGTGGGGTGAAAGTCTACAAAAAGTTTTAGAAGTAAACTTTAATTTACCTGAACTAGATGGGAATCGGATTATTTTCAATGGTTTGAGGTAGGTTCTTAATAAGATATGCCAGAATCTGATAAATTTATTACTTTAAGAACGCAGCTAAACAGGCTAAAAGACGAATTTATTCCTGAAATTAGCCCGACAGGTTCATATTCCGAGAGTCAGTTATCTAGAACTGCTGCATACAGAGTTCTTGCTCATGCTGAAATTGAGTATTATCTTGAAGAAAGAGCTTGGAAAATAGCTTTAGATGCTAAAGGAGCTTGGGATAGTACAGGTAAAACCTCTCGCACTCTGATATGTTTACTTGGTTTCTCTGATTTAACTATGGATAAACCACCAGATACACTTAACAAACCCAACAATGTAAGTCAAGATAATCACGACAAGCGATTGAAAATAACTGAAAAAATAAATTCAGCTATCAAGAGCTTTAAGAAGGTTATTGATAATAATCATGGAGTAAAAGAAAAAAATATTTTAGCATTACTATTACCCATAGGAATAAATAGTAATGACTTAAATACTAATACTGCTTGGCTTAATACCATGAATACATTTGGAGAAAAACGAGGTCTTGTTGCACATTCTTCAGCTACATCGTACATGACTAGTCAAATGCTAGATCCTGCAACTGAATTAAATAGGGTTCAACAAATTACTGAGGGACTTTTAAGAATAGATGAATTAATGAATAATTTAATGCAATAAAATGTAAAATACTCTTGGCTAAAAAAAATCAAACAACATGAACTTAAAAGATATTAAACAAAAACTATTCCCCATCTTCAAAATTATATCCATTACACTCACAACCAGTGCAGTAGGCTTAGAATTATGGAATATCCAAACATCAATCACTAACAGTCAACTACCGAGCATCTTAACTCCAGCTTTAATTATCACTCATATTGTGCTGTTGGCTCATTTTCTCGAAGCCTTAATTGCTGCTTATTATGCACCTGCTCGCAATCAAGCATCAATCAAATATGCAGCTTATACATTTTTTGTAGGGATATTTGGTTTATTAGAATTATTTGACAATGATCAAGAACAAGGATTAAAGGAAAAAAGTTAAACGTTTTTTCTTGTCCCCTGGACTGACCAGCATTCATCCCAACCGTGCTTTAACAGCATGGCTGAATTCTGGTTTCTTGTACGGAATTTATACCGTGATTTATGAGTCAACGCATTGCCCAACCTTGTATTCTAGAACTAGCACTGATTTAATCTTGTTAATAAACTTTGTTTGTTTTCGATAACCATTCATTATACAATATACACAGAATCTCAGTGCAAAATAAATCCTGGCTTTAGGCTACGTCCCTTATTTGATAGCCTGCACGGCGTAGAAGTAGCACAGGTGTGTCCTCTTGAGTGGGGCGCACCTTTAAGGGTTTTGGGCATTTTTCTGATAAGCTCGAAAATTGTGTTAAATATGACACGATTAACTATGTGTTTCTAGATTGAATATCTAGAGTGTTTATGGTTTTTAAGGTTTAATAAAGACTAAATCTAGTATTATCGAAAAGTCGGAAATTAGGTGTGGTGTGAAAATCAAGACAGGAGTGAACAAAATGGATTTACGTGGAGATGCGTTGCAAATCCTTAAAGACACTAGTAGAACTTTTTATATCCCAATTAGTATTTTACCATCAGGATTACAAGAAGCAGTGGCATCAGCATACTTGTGTATGCGTGCCATTGACCAAATTGAAGATGATCCAAACTTGGATAACGAGACTAAAAAACGCCTGTTGCAGAATATTAGTCTAACATTGCAAGCGGGAATAGATGGTTTTCCCCTTGATGCTTTCTCTGTAGGATTTAAAGGTTACGAAAATTCTTTACAAGAAGTCAGTTTACGCATTAGAGAATGGTCAATATTAGCACCTGAAAGCATTGCCCCGCGAATTTGGGATGCAACAGCCGCAATGGCTGATAGAATGGCTTATTGGGCAGATAGAAATTGGCAAATAGAAACAGAGGCGGATTTAGACCGTTATACTTTTGGGGTGGCTGGTGCTGTGGGCTTGTTACTCTCAGATTTATGGAATTGGTATGATGGAACTCAAAGCAACCGCACTCAAGCCATAGGATTTGGTAGGGGTTTGCAAGCAGTAAATATTCTGCGAAACAATGGTGAGGATTTAACTCGTGGGGTCAATTTTTACCCAGCAGGTTGGGATAATGACAATCTCCAAGAATATGCCCGTCGCAATCTTATCTTAGCAGATGCCTATACGAACTCTCTGCCCAATGGACCGGCTTTGCAATTTTGCCAAATTCCTCTGGCTTTAGCTCATGGTACTCTAGATGCTTTGGCTAGTGGTAAGGAAAAACTCAGCCGTAGTGATGTTGTTTCCCTGATTGAAAACCTCATGGGTGTGAACGCTAAAGCTAGTTAGGAAATAGGGTATGGGGAACAAATCCGCCCGGAACTTAAGTTCCGGTCTAAAAGCTAAAGTGCGTTAAAACGCACTCTGGTTAACTCAAAATCAAAAACTGTCCTATTTATGTCAAAGTAGTCGGTTTTAACCGAGTTTAGCTTTTAGACAGGGAATTCATTCCCTGGTTGGCTTAAGTTGACAACTAACAACTAACAACTAACAACTGACAAGAAAAATATTCATGAAAACTACTTTATTTTTGAGTCCACCTTCTTTTGATGGTTTTGATGGTGGTGCGGGGGCGCGGTATCAAGCAAAACGAGAAATTACTTCTTTTTGGTATCCGACTTGGTTAGCACAACCTGCGGCTTTAGTTCCTGGTAGCAGGTTAGTTGATGCACCTCCTCATGGGCAGACAGTGGATGATGTGCTGAAAATTGCCAAGGATTACGAATTGGTAATTATGCACACCAGTACACCATCGTTGGCTAATGATGTTAAGTGTGCAGAAACAATCAAATCTCAAAACCCCAATGTACAAATTGGCTTTGTGGGGGCGCACGTTGCGGTTTTACCAGAGGCAACTTTGCGAGAAAATCCAGTAATTGATTTTGTTTGTCGCAATGAGTTTGATTATACCTGTAAGGAATTAGCAGAAGGAAAACCTTGGGATGAAATCAAGGGTTTGAGTTACCGGGATAAGTTGGGAAATATCCACCAAACTGAGGAACGTCCTTTGATTCATGATTGGGATGCTATGCCCAGTGTGTTGCCTGTTTATGCTCGTGATTTGGATATTAGCAAGTATTTTATTGGCTATTTGCAACATCCTTACATTTCTTTTTATACTGGGCGTGGTTGTCCAGCAAAATGTACTTTTTGCTTGTGGCCACAAACTATTGGTGGACATTTATACCGTCATAAAAGCCCCGATGCCGTAGGCAGAGAAATGGAAGAGGCTAAGGTTCTCTTTGGAGATAAGGTGCGGGAGTATATGTTTGATGATGATACTTTTACCATTGATAAACATCGAGCGATCGCAATTAGTAAACACATGAAGCGACTCAATTTAACTTGGAGTTGCAATGCCCGTGCAAACTTAGATTATGATACTCTCAAAACTTTACGAGATAACGGTTTAAGATTGTTATTAGTAGGTTTTGAATCTGGTAATCAAGAAGTTCTCAATAATATCAAAAAAGGTATTAAGCTAGAAGTGGCGCGAGAATTCATGAAGAATTGCCACAAACTTGGTATTACTGTACATGGGACTTTTATTATCGGGTTGCCAATAGAAACTAAGGAAACTGTAGAAGAAACAATTCGCTTTGCTTGTGAATTGAGTCCCCATACAATTCAAGTTTCTATTGCTGCACCTTATCCTGGTACAGAGTTGTATGAACAAGCCAGAGAAAAAGGTTGGTTTGCAAATGAGTCTTTAGTAGCAACTTCCGGTATTCAAACTTCAACTTTGCAATATCCAAGTCTTTCTAGTGCGGAAATTGAAGATTCAGTTGAACAAATGTATCGCAAGTTTTACTTCCGTCCCAAAGCAATTATTCCGATTGTGCGGGAAATGCTGGCTGATAGACAAATGTTAGTTCGTCGTTTGCGGGAAGGTAAGGAGTTCTTTGGTTATTTGAATGACCGTCGGACTCAAGCAGCCGCACACGCAAAACCTAAGCAAACTGCTGTTCTTTAGGTTGTATAATGTAATGATGGCTAATTTATTGTCATCATAATTAATTGTAGGGATGGGGTTAATTCCATCCTTACTACTACACAAAATTTTGAATTAATATGCAAAGTAATTTTGCTGCTTACTACCAAACAGAATTTGGCGCTGCTTATTTAGGAAATAGTCTGGAATTAATGACAGATATTCCTGATGAAAGTATAGATTTAATTTGTACATCTCCACCATTTGCACTACTTAGAAAAAAAGAATATGGTAACGTTGATGCTGATGAATATGTAGAATGGTTTAAGGATTTTGCAGTACAATTTCACCGCATTCTCAAACCTACAGGTTCATTAGTAATTGATATTGGTGGGAGTTGGGTTAAGGGAATACCAGTTCGTTCTCTTTATCATTTTGAACTTGTTGTTTCTCTGTGTAAACCACAAAAAAAGGGTGGATTAGGTTTTTATTTAGCACAAGAATTATATTGGTATAATCCCGCAAAACTTCCTACTCCCGCAGAGTGGGTAACAGTTCGCAGAGAACGAGTTAAAGATGCTGTAAATACTATTTGGTGGCTGTCTAAAGAACCCCACCCTAAAGCTAATAATAGAAGAGTTTTAAAACCTTATAGTCAAGCCATGAAAAATCTTCTTAAAAATGGCTATAAACCTAAATTAAGACCATCAGGTCATGATATTTCTCATAAATTTAGTAATGATAGAGGTGGTGCTATTCCTCCTAATATTATTGATGGACGTTCTAATATAGATAAAGAAGAAATGGGACAACCAACCCCAATTCAAGAAGATTTATTCTTAGCAGTTAACATGATTTCTGCTTCTAATACTGCTTCTAATGATTATTACCAAATACGCTGTAAAGAGGAAGGTTTTAAACCACATCCAGCCAGATTTCCTCAAGCTTTACCAGAGTTTATCATTAATCTTTGTACTGAGCCAGGAGATATTGTATTAGATCCTTTTGCTGGTTCTAATATGACAGGTAGAGTAGCAGAAACATTACAAAGAAAATGGTTATCTTTTGAAATAGATGAAAATTATGTTAAAAGTTCACAATTGAGATTTGAAAAAAATGCTCCTTTGGTTGTTGAACTCCCAGCAGATTTATTAGCTATTGATTTAGAAAATTCTTTGAGTAAATCACAGACTATTCAGTTAGGATTATTTTAACAGCAGTGACAAATTAAATTTTACTATGTTAGGTAAATAGCAAATGGAATCAAACAACAATACCAAAAAATTAAAAAATTTTACTTATGGGGATCAATTTGATCCAAATAAATTCTCATTAATTGAAATTCTAGAATTATGTAATCAGTGTCAACCCAATCGGGATATTCTAGAAGCTAGTATTGCTGAACGTTATTTTTCTCAACATTCTCAACAAACATCATCTAAACTAGCATCAGAAAATATTGGTAAATTGGCAATGAATTGTTTCTTATCAATTAGAGCATATCAACTAATTGAAAACTTACAGGAATCACGTCAATATAAACTTACTTCTTTAGCTGAAGAACTTTTATCTAGTGCTAATAATAGTTCATTTGTCAATCAAAAATTTGCATCTCATATATTAAATAATTTAGGAGGTATGGCTTTATTAAAAGCCATTGATGCGCTTAATAGTCGAGGAGAAGAACCACAATTAGAAGCAATTAACTATGAATTACAAGAAAGGGGATATTCAATATCTCCTAATTGTACTTATGTAAGTACCATGAGAAGTTGGTTATCTCTAGCAGGTGTTTTTGAAAGGAAAACGGAAATTAATTGGGATATTGTTTCTGATATTTTAGGTATTAATAAAGATTTTATTGATGAACTTTATGCACTAAATCCAGAGCAAAAACACTTTTTATTGAGTTTACTAAGCTATAATATACAAGGATTTACACCAGCTAATAAAATAGCACAACATACAAGAAGTATTTATAAATTAAGACTCACGACTAAAAATTTAGTGAAAGATGTAATTCAACCACTGGTAAATTTTGGGTTAATAGAAACAGAAAAAACTACAGATGGTAGAGGTGCTAAACCTAATAATGTCCGATTAAGTAACAAAGCTAGAACCGAAATATTAACACCATTATTAAAATCTATTGCTAATGAAACGAGAATTTCAGAGATTGAACTTAATCGCACTTTTGATGATGTTGTCAATGAATTAAATCATCCAGATAAACATATAAAAGGTAAAGCATTAGAACTTCTAGCAATTTGGATGATCCGTCTTACCAGTTTGAGGTTTACAAAATGGCGTAGTAGACAAGTTGGCAAAGGAGAAGTTGATGTTTTAGCAGCTTCTGATAGGTTTGTTTATAGTCGTTGGCAAATTCAATGTAAAAACACAGCTAAAGTTGATACTGATGTTTTAGCTAAAGAAATAGGTTTAACATTTGTTACAGGAGCCGATGTAGTTATGGTTGTGACAACTGGAGAGTTTACAAGAGAGGCTTATCAATATGCTTATAGAATGATGGATGTATCTCGTT
This sequence comes from Aphanizomenon sp. UHCC 0183, assembly GCF_009712065.1. Classification (NCBI taxonomy): domain Bacteria; kingdom Bacillati; phylum Cyanobacteriota; class Cyanophyceae; order Nostocales; family Aphanizomenonaceae; genus Aphanizomenon; species Aphanizomenon sp. UHCC 0183. Next base: position 107,884 of record NZ_VILC01000004.1, read on the forward strand.
ATTATATGATTCTGTTACAAAAAGATGATATTGAGGCTATTAAGAAAGATAAAACAAGTATTGTAGAAATTTTGGATCGAAAAGCTAGAAGAGTATTTTCTAAAAAAGAACTGGATATCTCAGATGAAGAATTAAATGAAATTGAACAAGAAGAAGATTTGATGGCTAAAGTTATAGAAGATGAGCAAAATGATATTTGATTTTTATCATCAAATTACAAAACAATTAACATATAATTAATGCTGTGAATAAACCTCATTTTCTCGTTATTAATGCTGATGATTTCGGGTTTTCCCAGGGTGTGAATGCGGCGATTATTCAAGCCCATGAGGAAGGCATTTTAACTAGCACTAGTTTAATGGTAAGTGGTGATGCTGCACAAGAGGCGATCGCACTGGCAAAAGATCATCCTCAGTTAGCAGTTGGGTTACATCTAGTTTTAGTTTGTGGTAAATCAGTTTTACCACCTTCGCAAATTCCCCATTTAGTAGACTCTCAAGGTAACTTTTCCAGTAATCCCACCCAAGCAGGATTAAGTTATCAATTCAATCAAGCTACCCGTGCAGAATTGCGATTAGAAATATCTGCTCAATTAGAAAAATTTCGGGATTCTGGTTTAAATCTGGCTCATGTTGATGGACATTTACACCTTCATGTACATCCTGTTATTTTGAATATTTTAACAGAATTTGCCGCAGAATTTCAGATTAAATTTATTCGTCTACCTTCAGAAGAATTAAGCAAAAACCTCAAAATTGATAACCGTAATTTACTCACTAAAATAGTTTGGTCTATTGTTTTTGGACAATTACGCCGTTATGGAGAGGGTTTATTAAAAGCTAATAATATTAAATTTGCTGATAGAGTTTATGGATTGTTACAAACTGGTGACATGAGTGAAAAATATTTACTAGGTTTGATACCACAAATAGAATCTGAATTGGTAGAAATTTATTCTCATCCGGCTTTAGTAAATACTGAGACAAATAACGGTGGTGAAGTAGAATTAGCGGCTTTATTGAGTCAGGAAGTGCGTCAATTATTGACTGTGAAAGATTTTAAATTAAGTAATTATAATCAGTTAATTTAATTAACAATTTTGTATAAATATTAATATATAAAATATAATGTTGTTTAGTAGCGTCTGTTGTTGTCCATTCTAACTTTTATTGAATTTGTGTAGAATCTTCGAGAATAATTAAACGCAGATAAACGCGGATAAACACAGATAAATACCCTGATTTTACTTGCATCTACTATTATGGCACGCAAAACAAAAACAGTATCCTCAACTACAGTCACTCCTCTCGCGCTTTCTGACTTACATCTCCAGTTACAGGGTTTAGAGAAGGAACATGAATCTTTATTGAAACAAATTAAGAGAAAGCGGACAGAATTAAATAATTTTGTCGAAAAAATGCGTTCTTTGGCGACAGAGGTATTTCATAAAGTTAGTCCAAACATGAAAACAATGGCGGAATTAGATGCACAAATTCATGCTTTGTTTGCAGAAATTTTAACTACGAGAAAAATGGGAAAACAAACCCAAAAAAATATAGAATCACTGTACAGAAGTTTACAAATGGGAGGAATTATTAGTTATAAACCTATTGATGATGATGAAGAATTAGATGAATTAGATGAATTATTTGAAGATGATGATTCTGAAGAAAACCATCAACGTCGTCGTCAATTTTGGGAAGCAGAACAAGATTCCGAATCTCCAACGGTAGCGAGAACAGATGAATCTAGGAAAATTCGACAGACATTTTTGCGGTTAGCGGAAATCTTTCATCCGGATAAGGTTAAAGACAATGAAACCCAAATGACTCACACGGAAATCATGAAGGAAATTAATAAAGCTTATCAAGATGGAGATTTAGCGCGACTTTTGGAAATTGAACGTAAATATGAAGTCGGAGAAACAATTGATAATAATAGTGAAGATGATTTAAGTCGCAAATGTAAAAATATGGAACAACACAATCAAATTCTCAAAAATCAATATGAGAAATTGAAGCAAGAACTTCGATTAGCAAAAAACACGCCAGAAGGAACAATGGTTGCTGATTATAAAAAAGCGGCTAAACAAGGGGTTGATTGTATTGAATTGATGGTGGAAACCATGCAATCTCAAACCAAGATAGTTGCAGAGATTCGTGATTTTGTTAAAGATTTTAAAGATAAAAAGATCACTATTAAAGAATTTCTCGCAGGACCAGAAAGCCTCCGTTCTATGCAGCAGGATATGATGGAAGAATTAATGGAAAAAATCATGGGAGAATTTGGAGATATTATGGATTTTAATTAGTAAAATATGTTAAGACTTGTTAAGTAATAATTGACACAGTTAATGGTATAATGGTAACTTTAGAAGTATTCACAGTCATACGTAAATCTAGTGAGATTCCCATGAGATTAAACCTGTTGAGTACAACTATTGATTATCAAATTGTTACCAATGTGAATAAATTTCTGTGCTTAACCTTAGCTATAGGACTGTTTTTTGTAACTACTCTATCAAATCCTAATTTGGCAATTGCAGAGGAATTCTTACCTTTCTTTGATAATATTAATAATCCTGTAACCGTTAAAGTTGGTGGTGTACAAGATTTAACTCCTCCTCCTCCTTTGCTAAATGATTTTGATCAAGCAGTTAATCAATTGTGTGGAAAATTGGGAACAGTAGTTACTCCCGCTAATTTCCAAACCATGCTGAATAGTTTTCCAACTGTTCTCAGCAATATTAAAAATAATGTTGGTGGTTATATTTTTCCGAATAGAACCTCTAATACAGAATTTCTGGAAGATTTAACAAGTCTTTGGTTTAATGCTGAAGGATTTGATCATGTTTTTTGTGGTGAACCCGCAGAAACTAAAATTGGTGGTTTACATTATGCTGGACGTTATTTAGATTTACAAAATCGAGGTCTTGCCGGAATTTTACCCAAATCTGTGAGTAAATCTGAAGTTGACCCAGGGGCTGTTTATTCTTTTGGTGTTAGAATGAAAGTAGGCGATCGCACTGTCAGTGATCCATTTAAAGGATATGGTTACACTCTCAATGCCGAAGAAATTTTAACAATTGCAGCTAAAGCATACAAAAATAACCCCAGCTTAGAACCAACACCTAAAGCTTGTTTACTGAGTGTGACTGATAACGGCAAAACATTTGCAAATATCTTTGTTACTAAAAAAGGCGCTATTCGTACCTTTTATCCTGATGCTACTCCTGATTATCAAAAAACTCCAGAATGTCAGGTTTAGTAATTTGAGATTACAGCAAATTGAGATACAGTGATTAACCTGTAGGGGCGGGGAAACCCCGCCCTCAATTGTATTTCATCCGACTTTGTGCATTTTAAATTATTCCTTTAATTCTTGTATTTAACTGTTAGGCAAAGTGCTGTAATCATGAAGATATAACCGGAAACTGTGATGATATAATTGATATTTAGTTTCCTTACCCTCCCGTGTTTCTTGCAGAAATTCTAACCAAGTTTCCATAATTTCCGCCACATCAAAAACATCAGCTTTGATAATTTGACTAATAGCTACGGTTGACATCGGTTGAGTTTCTTCAGCAGTCAAAACCCGCAATATATCCATCGCAACATTAGATAAACCTTGACTTTGCATCTTTTGCCAATGTTGTTGATAATAGGTTGCTAAATCTGGGGGAATTTGCTCAAAATTATTGACAGAATAAAAACCATCAGCTATAGCTTTTAAAACTTGCTGCACATACATAAAATTATCTTCGTTTTCAGCAAGCAGATTTGACCTCTCCCCCAACCCCTCTCCTGCGAGGAGAGGGGAGTTAGAAAATTCTTGTTCCTCCAACTCTTTTTCTGCGAGGAGAGGGGAGTTAGAAAATTCTTGTTCCTCCAACTCTTTTCCTGCGAGGAGAGGGGAGTTAGAAAATTTTTGTTCCTCCAACTCTTTTCCTACAAGGAGAGGGGAGTTAGAAAATTCTTGTTCCCCCATTCCCTGGTAGGGAAGGGGGGTTAGGGGGGTTAGGTTTCTCTGAATATATGCTTTAATATCCTCCCAATTTTCCACCGGATAATCTGCTAAATCTAAAATCTGTGAAGGTGCTTCAATTAACAAGCCAGAATGGGATTTTTGATAGGGACGACGAGCGAAAATAAAATAAATTTGATCCGGTAAATATCGCGGTAGATAAAATAAATTCGTTCCTACAGCTTGACTATTTATATCAATTCTATCCAAACCATCAATGACAATAATTATTTTCTGATTTGGTAAATTCTCGCTGACTTGTTGCAATAAAGTAGAAAATAACCAACTTCCCTCATGTGCATTGATAAATCCTGTCTCTGTCATCGTTTGCGGGGAGGGTTGGGGAGGGGTGCTAGATAAATTCTCTAACAATAAATTTAACTGTGTACAAACCTCTGGAAAAAATGCCTCAACTCGATTTTTACCCGCAATTTGGGCATTGTAATAAATAGTATGGGGATTTTGGCGCACAAATTGGGCAAGAATGGCACTTTTACCGCTACCGGGAACACCCACAATGGTGAAATAACCCTTGGGGTAACGGTGGAGAAAATTATTAATAGCAGTGAAGATAAAATCACGACCAACAAAATTTTCACTCTTTGCTGAAGCAGAGAAAGATAAACTATTCATCTGTCACCTTTCCTTGCAAACGCAGAAAATGTAACCTTCCTGATTCTTCTCCTGCAACAATTGTCACCCCATCGGGAGCAACTGTACAGCAATTTATGGGACTTTCTCCGGTGAAAGTTGCTATTTCCTTTCTGGTTGCTAAATCCCAGATTTTGATTGTGTTGTCTCTTGAAGCAGAAATCAGAGTTTTTCCATCGGGTGTGAGTGCGATCGCTTCTACCAAGCTACTATGACCTTGAAGGGTGAAACTTTCTGTTCCTGTGACCAAATCCCAGATTTTGATAGTGTTGTATGAATGATAAATCACGGTTTTACCATCGGGTGTCAGTGCGATCTCATTTACCGAGTAACTATAACCTTCAAGGGTGAACTTTTCTGTTCCTGTTCCTACAGCAAATTGTCATCAAACCCGGAACAAGAACCCCACCCCCAACCCCCTCCCCGCAAGCGATGAGGGGGCTAAGATGTACCTTATATGATTGGAAATCGCTGTAAATCCCAGATTTTGATCTTGTCATCACAACTAGAAATTACGGTTATACCATCGGGTGTGAGTACGATCTCATTTACCGAGGAACGATGACCTTTAACGGTGAACTTTTCTGTTCCTGTTCCCAAATCCCAGATTTTGATAGTCTTACCTGAACCAGAAATCAGAGTTTTTCCATCAGGTGTGACTGCGATCGCTCTTACCGAGTAACTATGACCTTGAAGTTAGTAAGTTCAACAACTAACTGAAAGAACTACAAAAAATAGGAGTCAATAGTTATGTTTAACTGGTTTAATCAATCTGAAACCAAAAAGCCACAACTAACCCATGAAGAACACAAACAGGGTGTTAATGAGTACATTCGGCAAAGTCAGCTAGGATATAACGTTAACATTGCCATTGGTACAACATCAGCAATGTTAACATTTGCAAGCATCATTTTATTCTACACTGGCAAAATTGAACAAACCCATCTTAACATCGGTATGGGTGTAATTTCTAGTGTGGTTGGTTTTAAATCTGCCAGTAATAGTAAGAATGAATTAAAGGAACTGTTAGCTTAATCAGCAGAAGCCCCACGTCTCACTCTTAGGAGCGTGGGATGAATGCGCGTGAGTTGAGTTGCGTAGCCCAAATTGTATTTGAGCGTAGCGAAAACAAAGAAGGCTACAGCGACGAAACGAACAAAATATTGATTTTATGTTATTATAAAAAAGTAGGTGTAGTCCAATTAAATGCAGAAATGCAGCCTACAAAACAAAAAACAAATCTCAAAACCAAAGAACCGTGGGGCGCACGGTCTTAAAGCTCAGTTAATGTCCTCATAGAGGAGTCACTGAGAAGCCCACACTCACCTGAAAGGGAGTGTGTGGAGTACGTCACAAAACTGTGAAATCGTAAAGGGCGGTAAATAAGGGTATTAGTTTGATATCATAGCTGTAAGGGTTTAGCAATGCTAAACCCCTACCCAATTTTACAATTTTCTATTCTTTAGTCATCTTTAGATGACTTTAGCTATGAGACTGGGAATTCATTCCCAGGCAGTTTATTGGGTTTATCTGTCAGCTTCCACACCCACCCGGAAATCAATTTCCGGGCTAATAGCTAAAGTGCGTTAAAACGCACTCTAAAAACAGTCGGTTTTAACCGACTTCAGCTTTGAGACAGGGAATTTATTCCCTGGCTACTGGCTACCCAGATTTTTTCAAAATTCATATACTATTGCTATATTTGCTAATAATTATTACCCATTTTCCTCATTACGAATTACCCGATGTTTTTGCAAATCTGCTAAATTACAAACTTCTAACGCCCTAGCATGAGTAGCTTCTAAAACTACGGTCGGTGCAACACCTGCTTCTAGTGCTTCTTGCCATCTTGCAGCGCATAAACACCAACAATCACCGGGTTTTAAACCGGGAAAACTAAAATAAGGTGCAGGTGTACTCAAATCATTGCCTTGGGATTTAGTATATTGCAAAAATTCCTCTGTAACTTGAGCGCAAACAACGTGCATTCCCGTATCTTGTCCACCTGTGCTACAAAATCCATCGCGGTAAAAGCCAGTCATGGGAGAAGTGCAGCAAATTTCTAATTCTGTACCCAGTACGTTTTTAGCTTCTGTCATGATTAATTCCTCACAATTTTAATTTATTAGGGAAAACGAACCGCAGAGGCGCAGAGGACGCAGAGAAAGAGGGTTTGAGAGATATTTTGCGTAGGTCTTGATTTTTTAAGTTTGTGGGAGTTTATCAAATTCAATTTGACCATAGTCCAATTTAATAATTCTATCGGCTAAATGAAAATAATGATCATCATGACTAATTACTAAAATTGTTTTTCCCTGGGCTTTCAATTCTGGCAGTAATTGAGTATAGAATATATCTTTGAACAATGGATCTTGATCAGCAGCCCATTCATCAAATAGATAAATTTGCCGATTTTCTAAATATGCTGTTAGTAATGCGAGGCGTTTTCGTTGTCCTTGAGAAAGGGCTGTAGTGGAAAGTTGCCCATTTTCAATTTTGACTTTATGATCAAGTTGCAATTTCTCTAAATATTTTTGGGCTTGAATATCTAAGTTATTATTTTCTAATCCTAGTAGTTCTTCAAATAAATAAAAATCTGAAAATACTACAGAAAAATGTTGGCGATACCATTCGCGGTTATTTTCTGTAATCAAATTTTGATCTAAAATAATTTCGCCATTTTCAGGAATGTATAACCCTGTAATTAATTTGGCTAAAGATGATTTACCGCTACCATTGCCACCAACAATAAAAACTAATTCTTGGGGATAAAGGGTAAGATTAATTGGACCAAGAATAAAACTACTATCTTCTTTATCTGTGTAATAAGTGTGAGTAATATTTTGAAGTTGTAAACTGTGCCAATTTGTGAGAGAATCAGGCGGTGCAGTGGCAACTTCTCCACGACTGGCTAAAGATAAACCCAAAGATTCGATTTTTTGTAAAGCAACACTGGCTTTACTAATTAATGGTAAATTATTGGAAATATTATCCATGGGCAACATTAAATAAGTAAATGTGAGAATATAACCTGATAAAGTTTCGGCATCAATGGCGAATAAATGCGGTAAAATAAAGAGGACAAAACCAATAGCAAAGAAAAATATTAATTTACCCCAACTGGTAGTTGTCGCAAATAAAGTTAAACCTTGAACATTGTGATTTCTAAATCTGCTGGCTGTGGCTTCTAGACGATTGCTGAGGAAAAATTGTCGGCGTTGATAGTGGAGTTTAAGTTCTTTGATTCCGGCTGTAATAGTGCTAAAGTTATTAAATAAGGCATCTTGATCTTCACGGGCTAAAGCTAATAATTTTTCTCCTCTATCTAATAACCATTTACAACTACCAATAGCTACTAGCATTAAAACCACAACCATGATAAATACTAACCAAGATAGCCAAGTTATATATAGTAAACATCCCAAAGCCATGGACATATCAATACATAAAAAGGGAATGACATAGACAGCATTGGCTACGGCTTGGACATCTTCTGTTAAAGTTGCTAATAAGCGGGGATTTCCTAATTGTTCTAAATGACTTAATTCCGAGGCTAATATTTGCCGACTTAACTGCATTCTTAATTGCAAAACGGCATTTTGAGATAAGCGAATTAACATGATTTGGGACATCACGCCGGTAATTAAGGCTACGGTGACTAAACCGACGAAACCCCAGGCTATAGTTGTCAGAGGTGCAGCATTGCTTTTACTCGCAGCACTACTAATGAGGGCGATTAATCCCGCACTACTACCACCACTCAAAAAACCTGTGATAATAGCGATCGCTACCATTGTCCAAGAAGAACGCAAAAGAAAGTAAATTAGATTCATTAGTTAGTAGGGGCGCAGGGCCTGCGCCCAGTCATTAGTCATTAGAAAAAATTTTCCTGTGTTTATGTTCATTTTCTGTTTATCAGCCGTTTTATTTTACACCTATGGGGTTTATACAGCGATAGCTTTTTTGCGGGACTCCCCCCCCGTCAACCCCAATTTTCATCCCCCTGTCACTATCCTTAAACCCCTGTGTGGTGTTGATAAGGGGACTTACGCCAACCTAGCTTCATTTTGTCAACAAGATTATCCCCAATATCAAATTATTTTTAGTGTCCGCAGTTCCACAGACCCTAGTATAGAAGTAGTTGAGAAACTAATTCAACAATTTCCAGAAATAGATATTAGTTTAGTGGTGAAAGATCATATTATCGGTGCTAATTTGAAAATTAGTAACTTAGCTAATGCTGTTACCACCGCCAAACATGATATTTTCCTCATTTCTGACAGTGATATTCGTGTCAGTTCAGAATATTTGCAAACAGTTATTCAACCACTACAAGATCAAAAAGTCGGTGTTGTCACCTGTTTATATCGTTCTACAGCCGAAGGAATAGCCACGATTTTAGAAGCTATTTGTACAGCCACAGACTTTCAACCGGGTATTTTAGTTAGTAAACAATTAGAGGGAATAAAGTTCGCTTTGGGTTCAACTATTGTCATGCGTAAAACCACATTAGCAAAAATTGGCGGTTTTGCCGCCGTAGCTGATTATTTAGCAGATGATTATCAACTTGGCTATTTACCAACCCAAGCAGGTGACAAAGTGGTATTATCTAACTACATCGTCGAACACGGATTAGGACATAGTAGTTTATTAGATTCTATCAATCGCCAAATTCGTTGGGCGCGTTGTATTCGTGTTTCTCGTCCCTGGGGTTATATCGGCTTAATATTTACTTTCGGCACAGTTTCTAGTTTACTATTATTAATAACTAGCAGTGGTTCTATTTTTTCTTGCTTAGTTTTCTCCATCACTTTGCTAATGCGATTAATTATGGCTTGGGTAATAGGAGTAAAACTTCTCAATGACGCAGTTACTAAAAAATTCTTTTGGCTGATTCCTGTTGCGGATATAGTGAGATTTATAATTTGGTGTTGTGGATTTTTTGGTAATACTATTGAATGGCGAGGGACAAAATTTAAACTAGTTAAAAATGGTAAATTGCAAATAATCAAAAGTTAGGAATCAAGAATTAAGTAGGTTGGCGTTGAAAATTGTCGTTATGGCAAGGCAAAAGGCAAGAGGCAATAGGCAAGAGTGAAGAGGGTTTGGGCGATTTTACGTTTCTTTACACAGTTTGGTTTTATTGTGTTCACCTACTTAGCCCACCTGGGAATGATAGCGTAGCGTGGCGTTAGCCATATTCCCAGTCTAATAGCAGAAGTCATCTGAAGATGACTAAATAAACCGGAAATTTTTCACCTCATTCCCAGTCTCTGACTGGGAATGAATTCTAAAAGGCTCTGCCTTCAATAATATTAGAGGCAGAGCCTCATCAACTGCATTCCTAGTCAGAGACTAGGAACGAGATGTGGTAGGGATTTGAGCTTAAGTTGACACCAATGAAGCTCTTGCTTTACCCCTACACATCTGGGTTCTTTGTCATTTGGCAATTTAAATCTCACCCGTGTTTAGTTTTGACTTTCGCACTGCTTTAGTAGTCCGTTAAAACGGACTTGAGCTATCAGACAGGGAATTTATTCCCTGGCGGGTGTGGAAGCCAATAGAAGACAAGCAGGGGGAGAAGAGAGGCAGGGGGAAGGGAAGAACAGAAGTTTTTTCCGATCATTACCCGTCAAAATAAATTTGACGAACTACTAGGTTTTTCATAATTTTGCAAAAGTCTATGTCCCAACCGTTTTGAGTATGGAAAACAGAAAAATGACTTTTTCCCTACGGTTTTAGAACGTTGGCGGGAAACTGACCTTGCACGTTACCAGCGGGTATATAATGACAGACCACATAGAAAGCGTTGAATTTAGTCCCATTCATAGTTTTAGTGCCTCTTGCCGCACCACAACCTAACTGGGTGCTACTTTTCCACACAACCTGGGTAAAATGCCCGGTAGCAGAAGAGAAACCTGGACTATTATAATTATAAGCTTTGACTTCATCGTACCATGACTGAACTGCTGTGTTAGCCAGGCTGTCTGAACTTATCGAAGGGGCTGTAGTGTAGTAAACATATAAGTTTTCTCCAGCATTATTGCGCTGATTAGCTGCACTGTGTTGAAACAATCCATTGGCTGCTAAGTATTGCGCCCAGGTTTGAGCAGTATTATTAGCAGAATTACTAATTGTCATATTGGGACTACGATGGATAGCTCGATAAACGTTATGTTTAGACAAAGCATTGCTTCTAAAAACATTCAAATCAATATTTGTTTGCGCTAAAGCAGGATTGCTACCAATTGGCATTAAATTTGCCACCTGAGAGGGAATGATTCCTGTGAGTCCGAGGGTTAAGGCTGTACCTGTTGTTAATGCAAAATATGAAAGAAGTTTATTCATGATTTTATCCTTCCTTTGACAAGAATGAATTTTGAACAAAGTCAGACTATAGGGCGAATTGTGATTTAATCTTTACAGTCCCCGCTGCGGCTTTTGTTTGATTTACCTAATATGCAACTTAACAACATTACCGCTTATCTTTTAGTATCTCATGGGAGTCGTGATCCTCGTCCAGATATGGCTATGCAGCAATTAGCTAGGCTGTTAAGAGAGATATTACCCCCAGGGGAAAATTTCGTAGAAGTTGCTACCCTAGAGGCAAATATCCAACCTTTACATCTGCAAATTCAAGATTTTGCTCATCGTGTTCAGGCTTTTGGCTGTAAAAAGCTGCAAATTATTCCCCTATTTTTGTTACCGGGATTTCATGTGATGACTGATATTCCCGCAGAAATCGCCCTAGCAGAACAGGCTATCAGTGAAGGCATGATAATAGAATTGCGTCCTTATATTGGCAGTTATCCTGGGTTAGAAAAGTTTTTCGCGGGGATGATGACTAGGATTAAAGCAGATGTATCCATTATTTTAGCTCATGGTAGCCGACGGGCTGGTTCTCATACCTCTGTCGAAAGTATAGCAGCTACTGTCGGCGCAGTTACAGCCTATTGGTCTGTCCCTCCCAGTTTAGAAGTCAGAGTACAAGAATTAATCGCTGCTGGTTATGGACGAATTGCGATTTTCCCCTATTTTTTATTTACAGGTGGGATAACTGATGCGATCGCTCTGGCAGTAGAAACGCTAAAATTACAATTTCCATCAGTAAGTTTTCAACTCGCACAACCATTAGGAACAAGTCGAGAATTTGCGAATTTAATCGAGAATTTCATCACAGAAGAGGAAAAAGTTGTTGGGTAAAGTTTATTTAGTCGGTGCAGGTCCTGGAGATCCTGGACTCATGACTCTCAAAGGAAAAGGTTTATTAGCTTGTGCAGATGTGGTTATTTATGATGCTTTGGTGAGTCCAGAAGTGCTGGAAATGATCAATCCCCAAGCGGAACAAATCAACGCGGGTAAACGTATGGGTAGACATTCACTGTTACAGGAAGTCACCACCCAATTACTCATTGAAAAAGCAGAAAATCATGCCATAGTTGTCCGCCTCAAAGGTGGTGATCCTTTTATCTTTGGTCGTGGTGGGGAAGAAATGGCGGAATTAATAGCCGCAGGTATCCAGGTAGAAGTTGTCCCCGGAATTACATCGGGAATCGCCGCAGCGGCCTATGCAGGTATTCCTTTAACCCATCGTCTTTATAGTTCTTCTGTCACTTTTGTAACTGGACATGAATCCGCTGGTAAGTATAAACCCCAGGTAAATTGGCAAGCGATCGCTCACGGTTCGGAAACTATAGTAATTTATATGGGTATTCATAATTTACCCTACATTATTGAACAATTTACCCTAGCTGGATTGAGTTTAAATACACCCATTGCCTTAATTCGCTGGGGAACTCGGCCAGAACAGGAAGAATTAATTGGTGAGTTAGGAACAATTGTCCAACAAGTGGAAACAAAAGGATTTCTTGCCCCAGCAATAGCTGTAATTGGTGCAGTCGTTAAGATGCACGATATATTATCTGGTAAGGAAAAAAAGGAAATTAAATAATTATGAATTAGTTAAGTTTAACAACATTGAAGATTGTTGTATCAAATGTTTTACCCCACCCTAACCCTCCCCTTGTCAAGGGGAGGGAACCAGATTTTTCTTGTTACCCCCCTTACAAGGGACTATCGTGTACAC
>NZ_VILC01000004.1:120966-127791 GCF_009712065.1 Aphanizomenon sp. UHCC 0183
CTTACAAGGGGAGAGGGGGGTAACAATGTGAGTCAGATCCCCGACTTCTCTAAGAAGTCGGGGATCTGGGTTAAATCCAAATCTTTTATATAATTAATTTTCCTTGCCTACCTATTATGTATTTCGTTCTAAAAACTTACCAATATCCCCATTATATAAATGAACTATAGAAACAATCATTTGTTTAACTTTCAACGGATTATTATTACAGAGATTACATAAATCATCCTTTTCTTGATCAGTTCCCCATAGTGGTTGTGATTCTATCAGAGACAAGGCTATTTCTGAGGAATTAGACAACTTTAAACAACGTACTGATGATAGCCAATATTCTAAAAAAGTGAATTCTGGATATTGTTCTCGACTGGTGAAAATCACACAACTTTGATGATAGGTTTCAGCAATTATTTTGATAAATTGCATATATTTTAGATGATCAATATCTACATGATCCAAAATAATCAGACAACGATGGGTACGCAAATAATAGATAATTTGATTGATATTGAGTTTGTTTTCTTTGTGATGGGAGAATAAAGATAGCAAGTCAGTCATCATACCATCAAAACATGGAACTGTCGGTACTGAACGCCAAAAAACGTAATCAAATTGATTCTGAATTTGTTTTGCAAGTTGAGTAGCTAAAGTTGTTTTCCCAACTCCACCTATACCGAATAATCCTAGTAAGCGACAACCATCTTGTAAAATCCATGACTGCAATTGTGTCAGTTCTTGGCTATATCCGTAAAATGCTGAAATATCAATTGCAGTTCCCCAGTCTGGGAATTGATTTAAATTTGGTTTTTTTTTTGCGTATTTGTGCGTATGCGGGGGGGGTAAATATTACTTCAGCACTGGTAGTAATTTCTTGCCAATCCAGATTTAATCGCCGACATAGTTCTTCAAAGGTTGCATAACTAACAGGTTTACCAGTCAGGAAGTTGCTAATTGTAGCTAAGGACAAGCCAGTATCATTAGCTAAGGCTCTTTGGTTGGGGTAGCCATTGCGTGTTAGTGCTATATTAACTTTTTTAATACAGTCATGACTTACTTTTAGTGACTTTGACATTTACCTAGTCGCAGCAATAATCCAGTCTTTCAGGAAGATTTGGCTAAATTTAAGATGTTATGGGTGATATCTTCTCATGATCAGTGCGCCATGAAAATCTATCTTTAGATAGATGACAATGGTTGTTTTGTTTTTTTGGGGTCAAAATTAGCTCTGAACTCAGATGAAGTCAGATTAAGTCAGTGTTTCTCAGTACGGAAGTCAGTACAGGGTTGGGTAGACTCAAAAAATTAACTGTTCCACTACAAATTAATACAGGGTTATTTTCATGGCAGAATCTACCAAAACCGTTATTTTTATAGACCCCAACCTTGCAGACTGGCAGGATCTAGTTAATGGTGTCGAACCTGGCTCACTCGTGTTTATTCTTGACCCCCAACGGGATGGCATTAGCCAAATTACTAATAAATTAGCAGCACTGACAGATATTAATAGTGTTCAGATTATTTCTCACGGTGGAGATGGGAGTTTGCAGCTTGGTTCAACTCAGTTGAACTCAGACAACCTCAATGGTTATAGTTCACAATTGCAGCAGTGGGGTAAATCTCTCACCGCTACAGGAGACATTCTGCTGTATGGTTGTGATGTAGCTCAGGGTGTGGTAGGTAAAGCTTTTGTCCAGCAAATAAGTCAGTTGACTGGGGCTGATGTAGCTGCATCTGATGACTTGACTGGTAGTGCTGCCTTGGGTGGAGACTGGCTGTTAGAATATGCCACTGGATTAATTGAAGCGCCTCTGGCTTTGCAGGTTCAGGCAATGGAGGCTTATACTGCTGTTTTACCAATATTTAGAGTCACCAACAATAACGACTGGGGTGAAGGTTCTTTGCGTCAAGCCATCATTGATGCGGGTAATGCGGCTGGAGTAGATACCATTGATCTCACCAGCGTCAGTGGCACAATTAATCTCAACAGTTCTCTGGGAAATCTGAATACAGGCAACGATATCAATTTTGTTGATGATGGTAACACCACCATTAGTGGTAAAAATGCCTATCAAATTCTTAATGTTTATGGTGCTAATGTTACTTTCTCCAAACTGACCTTTGCTAATGGTTATGCCAAAGGAGGCGATGGTGATAATGGTGGTGGCGGTGGTTTAGGTGCTGGGGGAGCGCTATTTATTAATGCAGGAAATGTCACCCTTAATAATGTGACTTTTAGCGGTAACAGGGCAGTCGGCGGTAATGCCAATAGTAATAAGGCTGGTGATGGTGGTGGTCTTGCCTCTAATGGCTCAGGTGGAGGCAGTGGTGGCGGATTGAATTCTACTACCAGTGGCGGATCAGGCGGTGGTGGTGGTATTTACGATTATGATACTGGCAGGCCTGGTGGAAATGGTGGTGCAGGTGGCTTTGGTGGAGGTGGCGGCGGCGGCGGCGGCGGCGGCGGTGCTTATGAAGGCGGTTTTTTCTATGATCCTAGCGATAGTGGTGGAAATGGTGGAAATGGTGGTGCAGGTGGCTTTGGTGGAGGCGGCGGCGGCGGCGGCGGCGGCGGTCAGGATTATGATTATTGGGATGGTCCTGAAAATGGGAGCGGTGGATCTGGTGGAGTCGGAGGTCAATTTGGTGGAAATGGAACCGTTGGGTCAGGTGGTGACAGTAGATCAGGAAGTCGTGGCAGCGGTGGTGCTGGTTTAGGCGGTGCGATTTTCGTCAACTCTGGTGCGAGTTTAACCCTACTAAATAGCATTTTTACTAGCAATTCAGTTGCAGGTGGTACTGGTGCAAATAATGGTCAGGGTGTTGCTGCAAATATTTTTGTCAATGGAGGTACAGCCCAATCCATTGGCACAAACTATGACAATACCGCCGGAACAATCAATGCTGAACCCTTCCCCACTTCCTATGACTATCAAGGCTCTATCTATCGCCTCAGTACCCCTGGAACATGGCACCAAGCTCAAGCACAGGCACAGAGTTTAGGGGGAAATCTTGTCACCATTAACAATCAAGCCGAGCAAGATTGGTTAGTCACTACCTTTGATGGTACTGAACGACTGTGGACAGGTTTGACAGATGAGGTGACAGAAGGCCAGTTCAAATGGGCAAGTGGTGAAACCTCTACTTACACTAATTGGTATCCAGGTGAACCAAATGATGGGGGCGGGAATGAAGATTATGTGGGGATGAATTACAATGCTGCTGGTAAATGGAATGATTTTTCCAGTACCAGTTCTTTAAGAGGCATTGTTGAAAACAAATTTTTTGAGTATAACGGCAGTAGATATCTCCTAACTGGTCCAGGTAAATGGGAACAAGCTCAAGCACAGGCAAATAGTTTAGGGGGAAATCTTGTCACTATCAATAATCAAGCCGAGCAAGATTGGTTAGTCACTACCTTTGGTGGCACTGAACCCCTGTGGACTGGGTTGACAGATAAAGTCACACAAGGCCAGTTCAAATGGGCAAGTGGTGAAACCTCTACTTACACTAACTGGCTGCCGGGTGAACCAAATGGTAATAATGGACAGGAAGATTATGTGGGGATGAATTACGGTGCTGCTGGTAAATGGAATGATTACCCCAGTACCTATTCTCTAAGAGGCATTGTTGAAATCAACCAGTATGGTGCAGTGGGGGGTAATCCTGAATCTCAGTTTTTCAATGTAGCTAAACCCACATTTAACATCAGTGTTTTGGGAGGGGCAGGGGCTGATATTTTTCAACTCGGATCTTACCGTAACTTAACCACATCCCAAAAGGTTTCTGGTGGTCAAGGTTCAGACCTGTTTAACATTTCTGTTGAGGCTTTATCAGGGATCGTAGGGCTAGATTTCAATGCAGGTAAACTCAAGGATTTGGCTAACGTTATCGTGTATCGTGATCCAGCAATTTCTCAACAGCGTAAGGACGTGGAATATGGCTTCGCTAGTGCAAAGCTTGGAGTTCAATTGGTAGCTACGGCTACAAAGACTGCATTATCATATTTTGAAGTGGTCGGCGATATAGGCAAAGGAGCTATTGATGCTGCATCGGCAACTCTTCAATACAGCCTTGAGCTTGGAAAAATTGAAGCACTTAGCTCTATTGCCCGACAAGAATACAATGATAAATTAGCTTCAATTGGTAATTTCTTTGACGGGCAAGGAGCAAATGGTTGGGGAACAGTTGACACAACCCAAAGCCGTTCCTTGGTCGAGATTCTAGATTTTGAACCAGGGATGGATACCATAACTTTACCGAAGCTAACGGGCAATCAAAGCTACGAATTTAACACTGTATCTGCGAATGGGAGAAATGCAATAGATGTTAAGTTCAAAGACCAAACCACTAATACCTTAATATCTTTTCTAAGAGTTTTTATCAATCCAAATCTTGAAGCCGCTGTAAATGGACAAGATATTAGTGTAGAGCAGTTTCTTCGCAACTTACTCGTTTCCAATGCTGCAAATAGCGCCATCGGTACAACCCTGAATGAATCTAGTAAAGTTGCAGTAGGTGGAGCCAGCTATACGGGTACGATCGCTGGTGACTACATTTATGTTTCCCAAACTAACGCCACTATCGGTGCTGTTAAAATCTATGGACTGGCGGGAAATGATATTCTAGCGGGACGCATAAACGGCATCAACGAAATCTATGGTGGAGAAGGGAATGATTTGATTGTACCCGGTGGGGTAAATGACGTTATTGATGGTGGTACAGGATATGACCAAGTTAATTATTCACAGAATGGGGTAGGAATTTCTATCACCAGTAGTAACAGTCCCAGCTTCAAAAACGTTGAATCAGTCATAGGTACTGTCTACAACGATACTATTAATTTCAGTGACTTACAAGTTGCCCCAGAGGAAGGATTACCCATAACTTTAGAGGGTAGGGCAGGAAATGACAATCTTGTAGGCAGTAAATATCGGGATGTCCTAAATGGCGAAGATGGCAATGATACCTTAATTGGTGGTGCGGGTAGCGATATCCTCAAAGGTGGTGCGGGTGATGATATTCTTAACCCAGGTTATAGCCAATACTCCACTGATACAGTTGATGGTGGCGATGGTAATGACCTACTGCAAGTAGATTATACCAGCAAAACAGATGGTGCTGGTATTCATTTAGGACTTCTAGATACAAATCATATCTGGAATCGTGTTAATGGTCAGATTCTAGTCAATGTCTCTAATGTAGAAAACTATAATATCACTGGCACACAATATGATGACGTTTTTGAGGGACGTTCAGGTAATGATACCTTCAATGGTGGCGCTGGTAATGATATTCTCAATGGTGGTACAGGTAATGATATTCTCAATGGTGGTACAGGTAATGATATTCTCAATGGTGGCGCTGGTAGCGATACTTTAACCGGAGGACTGGGAACAGACTATTTTGACTACCGCAACTTAGCTGATTCCGTCTTCAATACCTTGGATGTTATTACTGACTTCAATGCTAATGCTGGTAATGATTTATTCCTTGTTTCCACTGCACGCACCGGATTCTTTAATGCGGGAACTGTTGCAACACTTGATACAACTGGAATTGCAGCCAAGTTAACCACCGCTAATTTTGCAGCTAATTTTGCTGCTCAATTCACCTTTGATAATCGTACCTTTGTAGCTATTAATGATGCTACAGCAGGGTTTAGTGACAATACCGATGCCATCATTGAGGTAACAGGATTAACTGGGACTCTGGGACTCAATAAGTTTACAACTACTAGCGTCACCCCAGATAATGTTTTCTTCTTTAACGGCTCTATCTATCGCCTCACTACCGCTGAAACATGGCAACAAGCTCAATCACAGGCACAGAGTTTAGGGGGAAATCTTGTCACCGTCAACAATCAAGCCGAGCAAGATTGGTTAGTCACTACCTTTGGTGGTACTGAACCTCTGTGGACTGGTTTGACAGATAAGGATATAGCTGGACAATACAAATGGGCAAGCGGTGAAACTTCTACTTACACTAATTGGTATCCAGGTGAACCATCTAGTAGTGCAGACCATGTTCAAGATTATGTGTATATTAATTATAAGCAGCCTGGCAAGTGGGATGATTTAGGTAATGAACTTCAACTCAGAGGCATCATTGAAATCGTTTTACCCACCATTACCCTAGCGGTATCACCCAGCAGTGTGACTGAAAATGGTACAGCCAACCTAGTTTATACCTTCACCCGCACAGGTGCGACAACTAACATCTTAACCATTAACTACGGCATTACAGGTACAGCCGACAGTACAGACTATACAGGAGCAACACCAGGAACAGGAAAAACCATCACCTTTGCGGCGGGTGCAAGTACAGCCACTCTCACTATTGACCCCACAGCAGATACCACCGTTGAAAGTAATGAAACTGTGGCTTTAACTTTAGCTTCAGGAACAGGTTACACCGTTGGTACAACCACAGCCGTCACGGGAACTATTACCAATAATGAGGTCAATTTTGGTAATATTTATACGGCTCACACAGACTTAACTCTAGCGCAAGGATGGAATAGCTTTGATAAATACCCACGCCAGTTAGCAGATGTGAATGGTGATGGACGTGCTGATATTATTGCCTTTGGTTATGATCATGTCTTTGTCTCTATTGGAAAAGCTGACGGCACTTTTGCACCTAAAATTACAGCCCTGAACAATAATTTTTCTTACGCAACGGGGTGGACTAGTTTCGATCAATATCCACGCCAGGTAGCAGATGTCAATGGTGATGGTTATGCTGATATTGTCGGTTTTGCTTCTAACGGAGTATCAGTGGCTCTGGGTAATCAAAATGGTGTCTTTGGTACTCCAAAAACAGCCCTTC
>NZ_VILC01000050.1:0-8657 GCF_009712065.1 Aphanizomenon sp. UHCC 0183
TCGCAATGACTGTAAATATTTTTGTCCAATTACTTACCTATTCCCTTTTTAACAAAGAAATTGCTATTGGTAAAATCCGATGTTCTTGGATTTGGATTCTCGCGTGTAGTGTTTCTGATGTATCATCTGGTAAAACGGGAACAGCCGCTTGAATTAAAATCTCGCCACTGTCAACTTCTAAAGAAACAAGATGTACAGTACAGCCAGTAATTTTGACTTTCGCAACTAAAGCCTGTTCTACAGCTTGCACGCCTTTAAAACTTGGTAATAAACTGGGATGAATATTAATCATCCGATTAGGAAAAGCGTCAATTAAAACTTGTGTGACTAATCGCATCCATCCCGCCATAATCACGAATTGTACATCATACTGCTGTAATGTTTGGGCAACTTTATGATCAAATTTTTGACGATTTTTGTAGTCTCGATGATTTAACAATACAGATTCTACACCCCAATTTTTAGCCCTAACTGCTGCTTTTGCATCAGGATTGTTGTAAATTAGAACTTGAATTTGGGCGTTAATTTTACCATCGGCAATAGCTTGGGCAATTACTTCAAAATTACTACCATTGCCAGAAGCCATAATTCCTAGTTTCAAAGGCTGATTCGAGGAAACTTGGTGATGATAAATATCGGGATAAATGAGACTGTCAGTAGTATTTATTGGGGAATCGTAAATCATAGACAATAATTATTTTAACAAAATTTTTGAAGGTCGAGAGTTTCAGATCCCCGACTTCTCTAAGAAGTCGGGGATCTTGTTAATAATCATCTAAATCAAATTAATCAAACAAATCATAGTTCAGACGTTTTTCTGATTTATTAATCAAACAAATCATAGTTCAGACGTTATTTTAAAATTCTCGTCTTAAAAAGATAAGAATGGCGATCGCTAACAACATAAAACTGTAAAGTAAACTATAACCTGCATTGGTAACTAATGTGATTGGATCAGGTAGTGCTTGCAAACCGTAAACAGCATCATTCTTTAAATCTAATCTAGATAAATCTGGCAAAATTAGATATAAACTTTGGGTAATGCGTTCCATACCAGGATTCTGACTTAATTTACCTAATGCCACTAAATCTTGAGTAACATTCCCCATTAAATACACTGCAAATGTTAGGGCTGTGGCTATTAGTGAACTGGTAAAAACGCCCAAAGTAATGGCTACGGCAGTAATTAAACATAATTGCAAAAATAAGAATAGCGTAGCCAGAAAAATGCTAGTAATTGGATAGGATACTTGACCAACTTGTAAGAATCCTAAATAAATTATTGTCATTGCAGTAATGAGGACACCGATAACTGCTGATAACCCTAAATATTTACTAGCAATAAATTCACTGCGGCTGATGGGTTTGGCAATTAATACTAAAATAGTGCGTTTTTCAATTTCTTTGTTAACTAATCCTGTGCCGATAAATATAGCGACAATTAAACCAATGACGTTCATTGTTGCCAAACCAAAGTCCAAAAATATTTTATTACTGGTGGTGCCGGCAAATTCGGGAATGGCACGGAAGGCAATAGCCAGGATGATAGCATAAAAACCGATGATGTACAGAATGCGATCGCGGATCACTTCCTGAAATACATTCTTAGCCATGACGACAGTTCTAATTACATTCATAGTAATTACTTCTTCCTTATTGTTGTGCTGGTGGAGAACCCATGATAAATTTACTTGTGCGATCGCAAGTCAGACGGGCAACGGTATTTTTATTATCTGTTTGTTTACCAGAGTTAGATGGTTCTATCAAACAAGATTTTTTCCAGTAATATCCTTGAGAGTTGGCGCTGGGACCCCCCCAAATTGTCAAAATATCTAGCCTATATCCAGACTTGATATTGACTACACGGGGTTCAACTCGCCATAGTAGTCTTTCTTGAGATTTACCTAAATTACTATTAATCGTTCTTTTCCCTAAGTTGCCTAGTTGCTGATTAGCTTCTAGTAACCATTTTTCTACTTCACCCCAAGGTTTATTGGCAAGTTGTTGATTAACTAAAGGTTGTAATTTATTTAAGATAAAATCACCAGTTTTTGGCTTTCGTGATTGTGGTTCTAATCTAATCACAAAAGCACTTTTCTGAAAATTATCTGCTCGTAAACTGGGATATTCTTTTAACCATTTATCTATCACAAAGTAAAACTGAAGCCAACAACTAATTAGCATACACCAAGCTAATAAAACTACAACTTTTTGACGATCTTGCAATTTAGGAAGTTTCGCATTTGGCAATCTCCCACCGTTGCCTTCAAAGAAGTTAGGTATGGCTGTAACTAGGGCGGCTATTGTCGGCCAAATGACTATAGTATTAAATGTTAATCCACTCTCCTGGTATCCAAAGGCAAAGACGCTCACTAAAAAGCCTGTGATTACTGCCCCAACTGGCATAAAAGTTCCGGGAATTCTTAAAGGATCGTCCGTAGTATACCAAGTTGTTCCTGCTAATAAAAATAACCAACCACAAAAGGCAATAATATCCCTAATATACCCTACAGCAAAATATGATATTCCCCAAGAAAAAACACTCAAATAGATAAATGTTTGCCATGAGTATGCTTTGGCTGGTGTCAGAAATTTTTGCACTCCTGCAAATAAATCCTGAATATATTTAAATATGCCACCTATTTCCTTCAATAAAAAGTTCATGAGATTACCTCTAATTAATGCAATGATGAATATTGATCATTTTACCGAGAGCGAATTAATATGATAAAGGTTATGGCACTGTAACTGAGTGAATTTGCTATTAATGTTGCCGTGATTAAATTAGTATTCTGCAACTTAGCTATATTCATATAACTAGCTCTTTGTTGTGAAGACATGGTTTCTGGCTGGGTGTTTTTTCCGCCTTCACCCATAAAAATGATGAGGATCTTCATCAATAAAAATTTAACTAAGAAAGTCGCTATGAAAATAGTAAATGATAATAAAATTATCATTGTACTAATGCTAGAAGCTTTAATCTTATTGAAAAATACATAATTAATCAATTCGGCTTTGATCGGGATAGGTAACATTGGTTCGACTGTGAAAAACACAATCCAGCCAATGACACTCGAAAAAACATTTAAGGCAATGGCATAAAAAATGCTGGTTCTTTTATCAAACTTTAACCATTTATGAAGAACATAGGCTTCTATGGGAATGGCAGTTAGTAAGAATAATATTTCAAAAAATATCGCCCCAATAGGCAAGATTATGGGTAGTGATAATTCATCAGACATAATGGTAACAACAAGAAAATTTTAGGAGTTAGTTATATCCCCGACTTCTTCAAGAAGTCGGGGATCTGGAGATTACGTTTTTTTGACTTAGTTGTACAGAGTATAACTGAAAGAATACGGATAAGTAGTGAGACAGAATTAATTACACAATGTCATTGCCAATGGAACGAAGTGAAATGAAGCAATTCCAAGGGTTGTGATTGCTTCCCTTCGCTCGCAATGACTGTAAATATTTTTGTCCAATTACTTAATCGGCAATTATCTCATTGTTCTGACATTTATGATCCGAGTGTGACAGGATATTTAGATTGATTTTATTAATACATCTATCAAGCTTGAATACGCAAAGATACAAACCGCCCACCGCAGGGCGGAAGTCAAAAGTCAAAAGTCAAAAATCAAAAGTCAAAACCAAGACAGGATAGGCTTTTTAATGATTTGGGATAGTTGATTTATTTATGCCCTGCCGCACTAGATTCTAGTTTCGTTAAGATAGAGAATTGCTACTTTATAGCTTTTCAAAAGATGACAAGGAACGGTATCGGTATTCGCACAGCGCAAGTCCGTTCTGAGCGGCTTACGGGTCAAATTCACGTCTATGATGGTATTGGGAAAGGTAAGTCCCAAGCGGCTTTAGGGGTGGTTTTGCGCTCTATTGGGTTGGGAATCAATACACCTAGTGATTCTAGCCGGGTTTTATTGTTGCGGTTTTTGAAAGGGCCAGAACGGGATTATGATGAAGACGGAGCGATCGCTGCATTACAGCGCGGGTTTCCCCATTTAATTGATCAGGTTCGCACGGGGAGAGCCGAATTTTTTGGTCATGATCAAATTACAGCTTTTGATCGAACAGAAGCTGCGCGGGGTTGGGATGTAGCCAAAGGGGCGATCGCTTCGGGGTTGTATTCAGTAGTTGTCCTGGATGAAATTAACCCGGTTTTGGATTTGGGTTTGCTGTCAGTGGATGAGGTAGTCAATACTTTAAAATCTAAACCCCAAGAACTGGAAATCATCACCACTGGACGCGCAGCACCGCCACAATTATTGGATATTGCGGATTTGCATTCGGAAATGAAACCCCATCACCACCCCACAGCCGCAGAACTTTTCATTGAAGGCATTGAAATTTATACAGGTGCAGGTAAGGGTAAATCTACCAGTGCTTTGGGTAAAGCTTTGCAAGCAATTGGTAGAGGCATCAATCATCCTGGTTCTACTCGTGTATTAATTATGCAGTGGCTCAAAGGCGGTAGTGGTTATACTGAAGACGCGGCGATCGCCGCCTTACAACAATCCTATCCAGAAATTGTAGATCATCAACGCTGTGGACGGGATGCCATTGTTTGGCGAAATTCTCGTCAAGATTTAGACTATATAGAAGCGGAAAGAGGTTGGGAAATTGCCAAAATAGCGATCGCCTCTGGTGTCTATAAAACGATTATTCTCGATGAACTCAATCCCACCGTTGATTTAGAATTGTTACCTGTTGATCCCATTGTTCAAGCCCTGCTACGCAAACCCCGCGATACAGAAGTGATCATCACAGGTCGCTGTCAAAACCAACCCGCTTATTTTGATTTAGCTAGTATTCACTCTGAGGTTTACTGTCATAAACACTATGCAAATCAAGGCGTAGAATTGAAGCGCGGAGTTGATTTCTAAAGATACAGCGGTTTTCAGTTAGAGAACTCCACAAAAAAGATGAACTGCTTGCAGCAGCGCTAGTTCCCTCCGGGACGCTCTCGCGTTCGCTATCCAATCTTGTGGGATGGGCATCTTGCCCGTCCTTGTATTATTAGCAGGCTTTTCGGCCTGCACCACAAGAAATTTTGGGATATTTTTTTAATTAGAAGTCTCTTATATGAGTTACATCTTAGCCCCCTCTCGAAGAGCGGGGAGGGGTTTGGGGGTGGGGTCATTGGACTTCATAACATCGGTAAGTGCTGTATGGGCAGGGTTTTCCCGTCCTCATTTTCCTATTCCCTCTTTGTCCAATTAGCTTTGAAACCATCAAAAAGCTATCACTTTTCCCGATTCGAGACTATTCTTATCTCCTTCTGATTCTTCCTCCTGACTCCTGACTGGGCGCAGGCCCTGCGCCCCTACCTCCTGACTCCTAGCCCTCAATTTATTAATAGTAAATTTACAAAATTAAATAAATATCTGTATTCTCAAGGAACCCCAAATATCCTATACTGAATCTTACCTATGAATAACTAAACCCCCATTTCTGTACTTCTGAAATCCCTGAAAATTATGGCGATTATCTCCTCCAAAAAACAGCCTCCAGAACCCAACGGAGAACCCAAAAAGCAACGGGAATCAGCCAAAGTACCCCCCGCAGAAAATCTGCTGCAATCAGAAGCTGCCATTAATGAACAAGGGAAACCAGAAGAAAGTATTCGTCCCCAGCGCTTTGCTGATTACATTGGACAAAAGGATTTAAAGGATGTCTTAGATATAGCCATTAAAGCCGCTAAATCTAGGAACGAAGTCATGGATCATTTGCTGTTGTATGGACCACCAGGTTTAGGTAAAACCACAATGGCGATGATTTTAGCCTCAGAAATGGGGGTAAGTTGCAAAATTACCAGCGCCCCAGCTTTAGAACGACCACGAGATATTGTGGGGTTATTGGTGAACCTGAAACCAGGAGATGTGTTATTTATAGATGAAATTCATCGTTTATCACGGATGACAGAGGAAATTCTTTATCCAGCAATGGAAGATTGTCGCCTAGATATTACAGTAGGTAAGGGTTCTAGTGCCAGAATTAGAAGTATACCTTTGTCTAAATTTACCCTAGTCGGGGCAACAACCCGCGTCGGAGCTTTAACTTCCCCATTGCGCGATCGCTTTGGCTTAATTCAAAAGTTGCGTTTTTATGAAGTCGCCGAACTTACTCAAATTGTGGTTCGCACTGCCGAATTATTACAAACTTCAGTTAATTTAGACGGGGCTACAGAAATAGCCAAACGTTCACGAGGAACACCAAGAATAGCTAATAGACTACTAAAAAGAGTTCGTGATTATGCAGAAGTAAAATCTTTTATAGAAATAAATGAAACTGTAGCAGCGGAAGCATTGCAGCTATTCCAAGTTGATCCTTGCGGTTTAGATTGGACAGATAGAAAAATGCTCAGTGTGATTATTGAAAACTTTAATGGTGGTCCAGTCGGTTTAGAAACCATTGCTGCTACCACTGGGGAAGACACCCAAACCATTGAAGAAGTTTATGAACCATATTTAATGCAAATAGGTTATTTAAGTCGGACACCCAGGGGGAGAATAGCCACTAAAGCAGCCTATCAACACATGGGTTTTAAACCCCCTAATGAGCAGTTATCATTACTGTAGCCTAAGATCCCCCACTTCTCTAAGAAGTCGGGGATCTAGAGAAGTCGGGGATATTAAAAGATTTGACACTCCCCGGTCTAAAGACGCGGGGATTCTATAGAGAGTTTCAGTCTATATCTCTCAGTTATCCCAGCTTCAGACACTGCCTTAAATATTTGGGTTCTTGCCCTGATTCTGTTTGCCATTACTGGCAGAATCATCTCTGCTTGCGGTGAGCGAAGCCGAACTGACAAGCGTAACTTTCCGAGAGTCCCCCGGTAGGTTTTCAATGTCTTTGCTGACGATTTAATTGTATCACTAATATGAATTAAAATTTGAAATTATTTCAAATTTTTAAATTAATGTCAATGCAGGATAAATCATACCTCTAGCCTTCATCCCTTTTCTAAAGCACAGATGTAGCTTCCTAAGTCAGCTACATCTTCAAGGGTTTTCGGCATTTCCCTTATAAAAATACTGATTTAGTCTAAACTCCAGTTACTACTGGCTGTTGATTAGTAACAGGAGCAAAAATATCTTCGTAACTTGGGAAAATTTCAAATACTGAATCAAGCTGGGTAAGTTCCAAAATCAACTTAACTGGAGCTTTAACGTTGCAAAGAACTAACCGACAACCGATTTGACGCGCTGATGTAAGTCCCTTGACGAGGGGGACTAATCCAGAACTATCCATGAAATCTACATTTGCTAAATCTATAACCCAGAGTTGGTGCTGCTGAGGTTTGACAGCAGCCATCTGTTCGCTCAAGACTGTACCACTATCCAGGTCTATACTACCTTGGGGTTTGAACAAAATCACTTGGCGTTCTTGTGTAAGAGTCATAAATTTAACTGAGTATTTAAAACACAAAAGAAAGGGCAAACTGACATCCATACTGTTTATAATTCAACCGCATAATGACTGTTTTCGCAAAGTTTATGAGAATTAACAGCAGCACAGTTGAAAAAAGCTTTTTCAGTATTTATGCCGTATAATTTGTTGATATGTTTTTCTAGTATAAGCATAAATTACCACTAATTTCGGTAACGAACTTATCATTATCTCAAATTATCTATAGCAATCCGGTTTGATTGGTCATTGGTCATTGGTCATTGGTCATTGGTGAAAAATATTCTTCTTTCTTCTTTCTTCTTTCTTCTTCTTCCCCCTGAACTCCTGATAGCGCAGCGTGGCGTTAGCCATACTCCTGACTCCTGAACTCCTGACTCCTGACTCCTCCTATTGCGGTTTGATTGACACCCTAGCCAAAAGCAAGCAAAGATATGGTAAAGGTAAAAATTTGTAAACTCGGTGGTGCTGGATGTCTTTTGAGCTACTTTCACTAGAAAACATCCAAGAAATTGCTCATAATTATGGTTATTTAGCAATTTTTTTGGGAATATTGCTAGAAAATTTGGGCATTCCCCTTCCTGGCGAAACCGTAACAATTGTTGGTGGTTTCCTTGCTGGTAGTAATGAATTAAATTACTGGCTGGTTCTCGGTAACGCCGTGGGGGGTGCTGTAATTGGTGGCAATTGCGGCTATTGGATTGGTAGAGTTGGTGGTTGGCCTTTTCTGCTGCAAGTTGGCAAGATTTTCCGCATTTCCGAAGTCCGACTGCTGAGTATTAAAGAGCAATTTACGGAAAACGCTGGTAAGGCTGTATTTTTTGGTCGCTTTTTTGCCTTATTGCGGATTTTTGCTTCACCACTTGCAGGTATAGCGGAAATGCCCTTTGGCAAATTCCTGATTTATAACTTAGCTGGAGCGACTGCTTGGGGTAGCGTCATGGTGACATTAGCTTTTTTCGCGGGAAGAATTATTTCCCTAGAACAATTGGTAGCCTGGGTAAGTAAATTTGCAATTTTGGCGTTACTTATTTTAGTTGCTGTGATTGCTGTACCAATTTGGTTAGAGTCCCGCGAAGTGAAACAGCAAACTGAAGAATAGGTAAGAGGTAGGGGCGCAGGGCCTGCGCCCATTCAGAAGTATGGCTAACACCACGCTTCGCTATCAGGAGTATGGCTAACGCCACGCTGCGCTATCAGGAGTTCAGGAGGAAGAAATTTCTCCCCCT
>NZ_VILC01000050.1:8787-25760 GCF_009712065.1 Aphanizomenon sp. UHCC 0183
CCCCCCTACTCCCCTACTCCCCTACTCCCCTACTCCCCCTACTCCCCCTACTCCCCCTACCCTTTACTTGTTGCCCTGCGCCCAAATGCGGGTAGGTAGTCCCCAAACGTAGATAAAGCCTTCTGCGGCTTTGTGATCAAATTGATCTTCTGCGCCGTAAGTGGCTAAATCGGGAGTGTAAAGAGTATTGTCACTCCAGCGCCCAACTATGACGGCGTTACCTTTGAAAAGTTTTAACCGCACTACACCGGAAACTCTTTCTTGTGTTTGTTGAATAAAGGCATCTAATGCTGCTTTGAGTGGACTATACCAAAGTCCGTTGTATACAATTTTGGTATAGGTTTCTTCTATGCCTCGTTTGTACTGAGTGACATCTGCTGTTAAGGTGAGGCTTTCTAAGTCACGGTGGGCGTTAATCAGAACTATCATGGCTGGTGATTCGTAGATTTCCCGTGATTTGATGCCTACTAAGCGGTTTTCAATCATGTCAATCCGCCCAATACCATGATTTCCCACGATTTTATTGAGTTGTTCAATTAACTCAACAGGCTCTTTTGATGTGCCATTGATAGTGGTAGGAAGCCCTTTTTGGAAACCAATTTCTAGATATTCCGGTTCATTGGGAGTATCAGCTATGGCTTTGGTCATTTCATAGATTTCTTCCGGTGGCTCGTTTGCTGGATCTTCTAATGTACCAGCTTCAATACTGCGACCTAGCAAGTTTTTATCTATACTGAAAGGAGAAGATTTTTTCACGGGTGCAGGAATACCAAATTTCTCACCATAGGCGATGGTTTGCTCCCGACTCATGCCCCATTCTCTGGCTGGTGCTAGAATTTTCAGGTTAGGGTTGAGGGCTGTACAGGAAACATCAAAGCGTACTTGGTCATTACCTTTGCCCGTACAACCATGAGCGATCGCATCTGCACCATATTTTGCAGCCGCCTCTACCAGTATCTTAGCAATCAAGGGACGAGCCAGGGCTGTACCAAGAGGATAGCGGTTTTCATAGAGCGCATTGGCTTGAATCGCCGGAAATGCGTAGTCTTTAACAAATATATCCTTAACATCCGCTACCAAGGATTCACTTGCACCGGATTTAAGAGCTTTTTCTCGAACTGGTTCTAATTCATCTCCCTGACCTAAATCTGCTGCTAGGGTAATTATCTCCTCTACTCCCCACTCTTGCTTGAGATAGGGAATGCAAACAGAAGTATCAACTCCACCAGAATATGCTAGAACAACCTTTTTAGCGCGACCCATGAATTTCTCCACTTAGGAAAACAAAGAATGAGTCATTATTATATCTGACTTGCCTAGCGTATATTTTTTTATGCAACCGTGACTTTGCTATATTTGTTTTATCCTAAATATGGGTAATAGTTTTTTGGGTGCAACTGTGTTTTTTAGTATTGTCATTCCTACATATAATCGGTTACCAATTTTGGAAAAGTGCCTCCGCGCTTTGGAGAGTCAGGAGTTTAGCAATAAAACTTATATAGAAGACTATGAAGTTGTGTTAGTAGATGATGGTTCTACTGATGGTACTTTAAATTGGTTAGCATTACATAAAGATGAGTTTCCCCACGTCCGCTGTTTTGAACAAAATCATGCAGGTCCAGCAGCAGCGCGAAATTTAGGGGTGGAAAAAGCGCAAGGTGACACAATTATTTTTATTGATAGTGACTTAGTGGTTTTGTCTAATTTCCTCCAAGCTCATACAAATGCTTTGGTACAGGGAAGGGAGAAATTAAGGAGCGATACCTCCGGTACACAATGCGATCGCTTTTTCACTTATGGTGCTGTAATTAATACTTGTAACTTCGCCAATCCTACGGCTGAACCTTATAAAATTACAGATTTTTCTGCTGCTTTCTTTGCTACGGGTAACGTGGCTATTCCCAAACATTGGTTAGAAGAGGCTGGGTTATTTGATAATGGTTTTCAACTTTATGGTTGGGAAGATTTAGAATTAGGTGTTAGGTTAAAAAACTTGGGTTTAAAATTAATTAAATGTCCTGAAGCTGTTGGGTATCACTGGCATCCACCATTTAGTTTACAGCAAATTCCTAAGTTAATTGATCAAGAAATTCAACGGGGACGCATGGGAGTTTTGTTTTATCAAAAACATCCTACTTGGGAAGTAAAAATGATGATTCAAATGACCTGGTTTCATCGTCTATTATGGGGGATTCTTTCTGTAAATGGATTATTGAATGAAAGAACTATGTCTCCGTTCTTACAATGGGTAATTAATATTGGTAAACCGCAATTGGCTTTGGAAATTGCCCGGATTTTCTTGAATTGGTATAATGTCAAGAGTGTTTATGCGGCTTATGCTGAAACAAAAAGTAAGTAAATCAAATTTATATACATCCTAGCTCATTAGGGTGGGCATTGCCCACCATGATCCATCATGTTAAATTAATAACCCTATTAATCATCGTGATCATCAAAAGGATCATCTAATTCCTGACTTGGAGGTCCAAAAGATGTATAAATTGCCATACCAGTAATAGCAACCAATGCCGAGCAAAAGGCAATTCCAAGCACCGTAGCGGGTTCTAAGTCCATAAATTTAGATACATATTATGAAAGCCATATTTATAGAATATTACAAAATTTAACTAATCGCACATTGTCCCGGAAGTCAGGAGTCAGGATTCCTAACTCCTCCTCTGAACAAGCAACCCCTCATCAAGAATCAATACCAGTAAAATTCTGGGTATTGCAAAGATTCATTGCCTTTTCTACTCCCTGTTTGAAACTAAATTCTCCACACTCAACAACAAAGTTTAAAACCTGAGACATAACTTTATTCTCAGCAGCGGAAAATCGTCCCAAAACATGAGAAACAGTATGAGAATTATCTCCATCTATTGCGCCCTTTGGTTTACCTATGCCAATTCGCAATCTGGGGAAATTTTGGGTATTTAGATGAGAAATAATGCTTTTCATGCCATTATGTCCACCCGCAGAACCGGATAAACGTAAGCGAGTTTTGCCCAAAGGTAAATCTAAATCATCATAAATTACTAATACTGATTCAGGCGGTATTTTGTACCAATTTGTCACAGCTTGAATAGCTTGTCCTGAAAGATTCATATAGGTTAAGGGTTTAAGCAAGCGGACTTTACCCTTACCGGCTGCATTCCCTTCACCAAAATCTCCTTGAAACTTGCGATTTTCAGCTAGAGAAATTTGCCAAGCCCGAGCTAGGGTATCTATAGCTGCAAAGCCAATATTATGACGAGTTTGGTCATATTTAGGCTCTGGGTTTCCCAGTCCGACAATTAGCTGGGGAATCACCACAGCCGTTGGTTTTACTTCTTCATCTTTCATCCTTGTACGTTTTCTGACTGGGTTTTTCCAGCTTCAATATGTTTATGCTCTAATTCAGCGGTTGTTTGCACAGTTTCTTTTAATTGTTCAGATTCTTTTTTGAACTCGCTTTGAAATTCATTAGAGGCCTCTTGAAAACTGCGAATCGTTTTCCCCAAACTGCGCCCAATTTCTGGTAACTTCTTCGGTCCAAAGATTAATAATGCAACTACCATAATGACACCCATTTCTGGTAAGCCGATACCAAATATATTCATTCTTCTCTCCTGTATACAGAAAAACCGCCACAACTACCTTATAGCTTTGGGATCTAGATTAATTTTATCGCTATTTTTAGGCATTTTTTTTGAATAATGAAAAAACTGGGACAAGCTAGGTAAAGTTTTATACTGCTCGGTTCAGGGTAAAAAGTCGTTATATCGTAGGTTGGGTTGACGTATGTTACCCAACAAAATTCTCGATCATGTTGGGTTTTGCTGTCGCTCAACCCAACCTACATTTCCTTAACCGAATAGTATTAGGATAGATGCTAATTATCAGCTTGATGACTGGATAGCCATTAGCCGCCTAAACTGCGCCAATCAACAAGCACGTCCTGAATTAACAGAGACTTGTTATAAACTTGCAGGATAATTAGCAGAAATACCAAAAATAAACCCATAAACACACCCATTAAAGGTGTTGTTCCCCAACCTGGAGACACTTTACCATACTCAGCATTTAAGGGTCTGAGAATATCTCCTAACTTAGTCCGTTGTGCCATAGTTCACCTAAGAATTAGTTACCAAAGCTTTTTTAAATTTTTTCAGACATTCCCAAACCTTTACAGGCTGGGGATTCTTGGTTTAAACTTACCTATTTTCGATTGACCTAATCACAGGTTTAACAGTTCGCATTTACTCATGTCTTTGTCACGAATAATTACCCAAGCTTTTATCCAGTGGTGGATAAGTTCCCGGTTGTCTCACGGTACATGGATGAATCCAAAAGCTGTTCTTAAATTATCGCAGTTTGTGATCTTTGTTTAGCGATATTGCCGGAGGTTTTCGCCACATTTACAAAAATACATGATTTTCGGTGTGTTGATGCGGTTATGGAGGAATTAACGAACCGCAGAGGCGCAGAGTACACAGAGGGAAGAGTTAGAGAGAGAGGGCTATGCGTTTGATACCGTCTTTGAGGAGGGGAACGTTAAAGTTGATGAGGAGTCCTAAAGTGCGCTTGGTTATTTTGAGGTAGGAGAGAAGTTGAGCTTCGTGAATGGGGGCTAGGGTTTGCACAGCTTTTAATTCTACAACTAAACAGTCTGCAACTAAAAAATCTAATCTACCTCTACCTACATCATGTCCTTTATATGTCAAGCTTATTGACTTCTCAACCTCATGATGTATACCCCGAATCATAAATTCAACAACCAGTGCCTCCTTATACACCTCCTCCAAAAACCCAGGACCTAAAACCCGGTGTACCTCAATAGCAGCCCCAATAACCTCCCCTGTAAGCCAACTCATCTCCTCTCCTAACTCTCTTCCCTCTGCGTCCTCTGCGCCTCTGCGGTTCGTTTTCATCATATAATCCTTGCAAAAACAACTAATTACCAAATTAACCCAATTATCACCTCTACCAAACCTCTTACCTCCGTGTCCTCTGCGTCTCTGTGGTTCGTATTCATTGTTACATCTTTACTAACAAAATGAAGAAGTAATATTTAATTTATTCACAGGCGAAAAACGCGAAAATGCTAAAGCCTTAATTAGAAACTATTGCTAACTTACCCGCCTAGCACTGAAGTGCAAGGCTAATAACAAAAGTCGTCTCAAGACGACTGAAAAAAGAAAAGATTTGAGTCCGTTTTAACGGACTTTCGCTATTAGCCTGGGGTTTCAACCCTAGACGGTTTGTGTAACCAACTACAAATCCTCCTTTCCCCATATCTTCACGATTTATCATCCCCCTCCCTCCAATCATCACCAAAATGCTACAATCTACACCATGCTAGGGGTGCTTGGGAAACCAAGCTGAGATCAAACCCTTAACACCTGAGTCTGGATAATACCAGCGGAGGGAAGCTGTTTATTTGAGGATTGTAATATGCGGACAGAATGGGTAGCCAAGCGACGTGGACAAGCTAACGTATCGCAAATGCACTACGCTCGTCAGGGTGTGATTACTGAAGAAATGGATTATGTAGCAAAGCGGGAAAAGCTGCCTGCTGAACTTATCCGCGCCGAAGTGGCACGGGGACGGATGATTATCCCTGCGAATATTAATCATACTAACTTAGAACCGATGGCCATTGGTATCGCTTCTAGTTGTAAAGTTAACGCCAATATCGGTGCTTCTCCCAACTCTTCTAACTTGCAGGAAGAAGTTGATAAACTCAACCTGGCGGTAAAATACGGTGCTGATACCGTGATGGATTTGTCCACAGGTGGCGGTAATTTAGATGAAATTCGTACCGCAATTATCAATGCTTCACCTGTTCCCATTGGTACAGTTCCAGTTTACCAAGCTTTAGAAAGCGTTCACGGCACTATCGAAAATCTCACCGCTGACGATTTTCTCCACATCATCGAAAAACACGCCCAGCAAGGGGTAGACTATCAAACTATCCACGCGGGAATTTTGATTGAACATCTACCTTTAGTTAGAAGCCGTCTGACAGGGATTGTTTCTCGTGGTGGCGGAATTTTGGCGCGGTGGATGTTGCATCACCACAAACAAAACCCCCTCTATACCCATTTTAACGACATCATTGAGATTTTCAAAAGATATGATGTTTCTTTCAGTTTGGGCGACTCCCTGCGCCCCGGATGTACCCATGATGCCTCAGATGAAGCCCAGTTGGCGGAACTGAAAACTCTGGGAAATCTCACCCGCAAAGCCTGGGAACATGATGTGCAAGTCATGGTGGAAGGTCCTGGTCACGTTCCTATGGATCAAATTGAATTCAATGTCCGTAAACAAATGGAAGAGTGTTCGGAAGCTCCTTTCTATGTTCTCGGTCCTTTGGTGACAGATATTGCCCCTGGTTATGATCATATTACCTCAGCTATTGGGGCAGCTATGGCGGGCTGGTATGGAACAGCAATGTTATGTTATGTGACACCTAAAGAACATTTAGGTTTACCTGATGCTGAAGATGTGCGGAATGGCTTAATTGCGTATAAAATTGCGGCTCATGCTGCGGATATTGCGAGACATCGCCCTGGTGCTAGAGATAGAGATGATGAACTTTCTAAAGCTCGCTATAATTTCGACTGGAATCGTCAATTTGAGTTATCTTTAGACCCCGAAAGAGCGAAGGAATATCACGACGAAACTTTACCGGCAGATATCTATAAAACTGCTGAGTTTTGTTCAATGTGTGGACCTAAGTTCTGTCCAATGCAGACTAAAGTTGATGCTGATGCTTTAACTGAGTTGGAGAAGTTTTTGGCTAAAGAACCTGTAGCGCAAGGTTAAGCACTAAATAACAAGATCCCTGACTTCTCCAAGAAGTCGGGGATCTGAGAACATCAAAATTAAACCCTAAAAATCCATGAGTGAACAAATTAAATGGACTGCTGAAGCTGAAGTTAAACTCAAAGATATTCCTTTTTTTGTGCGTCCTTTTGCTCGTAAAAAGATTGAAAATTATGCTCAAGAGAATAGTATATTTCTAATCACTTTTGAAGTTTATGAACAGGCTAAAAAACTATTTAATAAGAATTATAATAGTTAATTAACATTATTTTAGGTGATTTGTTAGATCGTCATTTTTACAAGATGCAGAAACGCTATTTTAGAAAAAACACCAAGTTAAATTTCTAATGTATGTCTGAGTGCTGCATCTACTAAAGACATTTCTGATCAAAAACCAATAACTTTATCAATTTCTGTATCTAAAACAGTTGCTAGATTGTCTGTCATAATAACAGAATCAGTAATTAATCCCGTTTGTTTTCCTTCTGGTATTGCTATATTCACAAATACTCTACTAGGGTGTCCAGCATGGGAAACATTACTGGTAACCATAGCTATAATAGTTTGCGATAAACCAGTACCAATATTGTTAGATTGAACAACTAAAGCAGGACGACGTTTAGCAGTTTTTAAGTTTGAGTCTGGGAACAATACCAGCACTACTGAACCACGATTATAAGGCATCGTAAACTTCCATTTCTGGTTGTTCCCAATCTTGAGCAAAACATTGTAATCTAGCTCTTAATTTTGCGGATTGTTCTTCATTAATTCCGCGAGATGACAAATCTACAGAAGTATTTGCATCGAGAAAAGTTACAATTACTCGCGCTGTATTTATGCCTGTTGGCGTTTCTGTTAGCTCAATTTTCCCGTCTTTGTAAATGCCTTCGATTGACTGTAACATTAGTTTAATTTTTAGAGGATGTAAACTACTATTAAAAGTATAATCATTATCTTTAGGATCTCGACATTCACTGATTTGTTCAGTAACATTAATAAACTCGATAGTTTCTACTAAATTATCTATTAATTCCCTCCGTCTTTCTAATGTAATATAACGGTTGAATTTTGGTCTTGATAAAACTTCTTATAATTCGGCAAAAACAGCAGCACTTAACAAGATAATACCTACATCTTGAGCTTTATCTAATGCCTGACGTGGTTTACTTTGACTAAATAAAAATGCACTTACGAAAACATTTGTATCAAATACAAAACGGCGTTTATTTATCATCTTGCAAAATAGATTCTAAAATTTCAGGAGTTAAACCATTAGCTTGTGCCTCTTGACTAGCTTTATCCATTGTGTTTCTAAGTTTTTGAAGTGCTTCTTTACTATTTTTCAATAAATTTGACTCCATAATTAATGCTAACTTTAGCTGAATTTGTTCCTGTTCTTCCTTAGTGCTGCGACGATAAGCTTCAGCAATATTTGATGGTACTTTGATGATTATTTCTTCTATCGTATTCATATTCTTACCATTTTTATTCTTCCTATTCGACAATTATAATCTAATTTTTGAATTGCTGCTGGTTTTTGTCAATTAGTTTAACTTGTGGGGGTAAACCACTTTTCAAACTATGCTTTCGGTAGTATAATAATTATTATACAATATTTTTCATGTTTAGTGTAATTTTTGATATAATCAAATGACTCGACAATCTCATGATCAATTCGCTAAGGAATATCTAGAGGAATTATTAACACCTTTAGGAACAATTAAAAAAAGCGAAAAGGTTAAAAGTGAAGTTCAAGAAATTGATGTTTGGTTTGAACCCTTTTCTGATCAAAATCAGGAAAATCTACCTTTGGGTTTATTAGGGAAGATGGCAAAAACTCAATGTTTATTTGAGCCTTTTCGCAATCCACCATCAGAAATAGAAATTCGCAGTTGTTTACTTAAATTATATGCTGTTCATGGCGATGTAGTTAGGAAAGCAAAACGCGAAAACAGAAATATTGCTGAATCAGATTTACCGATTTTATGGATTTTAACACCAACTTTTTCATCTCGGACGATTGCGGGTTTAGGTGCAACTGAAATTGCAGAAGATTGGGTTCAAGGTGTTTATTTTCTGCCGAATATTCTGAAAACTCAATTACTTCTTTCTTTGAGTAATTTATCGCGTGACGAATTGTTGCAAAGATTGAGTAATGAGGCAGTTTAGGATAGTATATTTTTTGGCAGTTTGAGGAGGTTTCCCAAACTGCTGATGCGTTGAGTAATTTTTAATACTGTTTATTAAATTTGTGAGGATAGATGAGATTGAGCAATTCTAATAATGCATTAAATGTAATACAACAGTCTCTAAATCTTGGAGTTGTAGAGGCACAAATTAGTGAACCAAAATTACTACCACTAACAGAAGGATTCCAACTACAATATACCCATCCTCACGGACAAATTTATCAAGGTAATTCGCTAGATTGGCTGGCATCTCTTGATTCAGAAAGCGTTGATCTAGTTTTTGCTGACCCACCTTATAACATTAAAAAAGCTGAATGGGATAATTTTGAGAACCAAGAACAATATATCGAGTGGTCAATTCAATGGATTAGTCAAGCTTCACGTATTCTCAAGTCTACTGGATCTCTTTACGTTTGTGGTTTTTCCGAAATCTTAGCTGATTTAAAATATTCAGTATCCAAATATTTCAAAAATTGTCGTTGGTTAATTTGGCACTATAAAAACAAGGCTAATTTAGGTAGTAATTGGGGACGATCACATGAAAGTATTATTCATTTTCGTAAATCAGATCAAGCGAAAATTAATATTGACGATGTGCGAATTCCTTATGGCGCACATACATTAAAGTATCCCTCTCATCCCCAAGCAGAAACAAGTGCTTATGGAAAAGGTAAAACTAAAAAACATAATAACTGGACACCTAACCCAAAAGGTGCAAAACCTAAAGATGTAATAGAAATTCCTACTACTTGTAACGGGATGGGTGAAACAACACCTCATCCAACTCAAAAGCCAGAAGAATTATTAAGAAAATTTGTTCTTGCATCATCTCACGAAGGAGATTTGATTATTGATCCATTTTCAGGATCGGGAACAACTATTGTAGTTGCAGAACAACTTAACCGTCGTTGGATGGGATGTGATCTCAATATTGAGTATAATAATTGGGCAATTCAAAGATTAGCAAATGTCCGCCGCATGACCAAGGAAGAATGGATCGCCTTTGATCGCAAAAATTCAGAACGCAGGGAGTCTATTCGATGAGGTTAGAAGATTTAGTAAATCATGTAGTGGACAAAGAAAATTTTCAGACTATCCAAAACTACATTTCCTTTTGCAGAAACTATCTAGAATTTATAGCCAATGGCTTACAAGCTAGAATAGTTTCACAAAATGAAAATCATTACCAATTTTATCAATATACAAATGATGGTCATTACAATATAACTCGCCCAATCAATACTAACTTAATGTATGATGCTGGAATATTTGAGATTGCTTATAATCAGTTTTTGCAAGTTATTGAGCAGTTGAGAGATAGACAGTTGCCAGAGGAATCGTTACGGCAGGTTTTAATCTGTACAATCTATACGCTCCAGCAGACTATTGGTGCTACACTAGATGCTTTACCTTCTGGAAAGTCTAACCAAGCTCGTAAAGTTAATGGGGATCTTTTTGAGCGTCTAATTCGTCTGCTTATTGCATATCTCAATATAGATTGTGTTTCTGGAACAATACAAGTGCCTATTAGAGACGATAACGGAGTAATTTTGTTTAATACAACCTATCAACATGACTTATTGATTAGTGAAGACAATGAACTCAAGATTATTGGTTCGGTTAAAACTTCAAGTAAAGACCGTATTGATAAAATTTTTGTAGATAAGTTTTTATATAACAAGCTAACTAGCACTGATTTACCTCACATTGCAATTTTTTTAAATGATGTACAAAGAAAGAAAACAAAGCAACAAAATCGCTATGGGATTAACGCAACGTTTTTGCCAGGACACTTCAAAGCTTACACTATCAAATTAAATCCACTTGATGGTGTATATTACTGTGATATTCGCCCAAACATGATTACAGATGGATTGATCTCTCAACATATTCAAACTATTGATAATTTCTTTTATCGTGATATTTGGAATTTGCTAAGTAGTCATGGACAGTCTTTAGAAGAAGTTGAAATAGAGGAAGGTGAAAATAGGGAAAGCGAATAATATTTATTTTTTTTGCATTTGAGTTTAAGTAATAAAACACAATATTTTAAACATTAATTGTCGTTTTTATAGGCAGGGTTTATTTCTTAACTCAGCTTTGAGAAAATTTATAAACTGACAAATCAGTGATTGTGCGATAGCGAAGCACTCCGTAGGAATCGCTTATGGTGAGATTTTGGGAAGTGCGATCGCTTATAGGATGATTTTGAGGAGTGCGATAGCGAAGCGCACCGAAGGTATCGCTTTGAGATAAAGTAATTATTTACCGACTATTACTAATTTCCACAATCATTTCTCCTTGCCGTAATTGTTCCAAAGCATCAGGTAAAGTAATTCTCAGAAGTTGACGCAAATTGCGATTCGTCACATTTCCACAAGTTAACCAAAGAATTTGAGGAGGTATTCCTAACCGACAAACCAAATCAACAAAATCACTATCTTTAGTCATGATTATGACATTAGCGATTTTTGCAGATTCAAAAATTTCGATATCTTTAGCATCACGTAAACCAATATCTCTTAATGAAAATGCTTCTATAGCAAAAGTATCTGTTACCCAAATTGCCAATGTTGGTGGTAACTGTGCATCAATCCAAATTTTCATGCTGTCAACCGCACAAAATCAGTCCGTCGTGCAGCAAACACAAGACAAGCTTGGATATCTTCCGCTTCTAAATCAGGAAAGTCTTCTAAAATTTCGCTAACGCTGACATTTTCTGCTAACATTTCTAAAATGTCGCTAACTCTAATTCTCATTCCGCGAATGCAAGGACGACCCCCACATTGACCAGGTATTTGTGTAATACGAGTTAATAATTCGTTCATTGAGTTAATTAGTGATTTTCATAAAGAATATTGTACCATTATTTTTGATATAATTAAATGACTCGACAATCTCATGATCAATTCGCTAAGGAATATCTAGAGGAATTATTAACACCTTTAGGAACAATTAAAAAAAGCGAAAAGGTTAAAAGTGAAGTTCAAGAAATTGATGTTTGGTTTGAACCATTTTCTGCTCAAATTCAGGAAAATCTCCCTTTAGGTTTATTAGGGAAGATGGCAAAAAATCAATGTTTATTTGACCATTTTCGCAATCCACCATCGGAAATAGAAATTCGTAGTTGTTTACTTAAATTATATGCTGTTTATGGTGATGTAGTTAGGAAAGCAAAACGCGAAAACAGAAATATTACTGAATCAGAATTACTGATTTTATGGATTTTAACACCAACTTTTTCATCTCGGATGATTGCGGGTTTAGGTGCAAATGAAATTGTAGAAGATTGGATTGAAGGTGTTTATTTTCTGCCGAATATTCTGAAAACAGCAATAGTTGTTATTCATCAATTACCAGAAAATGAGGATACATTATGGTTGAGAGTTTTGGGGAAAGGAGGAACACAAAAAAGAGCGGTAGAGGAATTAACTGAATTACCAGAAAATAACCCTTTTCGAGAGAATTTGTTAGAAATTTTAGCGGACTGGCGCAAGAATTTAGAATCAACAAGACCCCCGATTTCTTGAAGAAGTCGGGGATCTAAAATCTAATTATGGGTTATCAGTAATAAACTGATATAGGAAGGTGGGTACTTTCCCAATATAAATTGTGGAAAGCACAAGCCAAGAGGGGATATCGAAAACGAACAAATTATGTTACTAAATCGGCACTGGTAGAATTGCGTTTCAGCGTGAATACAGCCAAGATAATTCCCACAATTGCTAATCCCGCAGTTGGATAAAAGAAATTAGTGTAACTGCCGAAAATGTCTCTAATTTTGCCAGCTAATAAAGTTCCACCCAAAGCCCCCATACCGTAAGCAGTGAAGACAATACCGTAATTTTTGGCGTAGTCTTGGGGTTGAAATATGATTAAAGTGGAAGTAGGAGCGATCGCTAACCAACCCCCCAAAGCCAAGTAAAATAGTGAAAAAGCGACTATATAAGTGAGTACACTTCCCTTTCCAGCACTCAGCATCATAATCGAGGCAATCAAAATGAAAACAAAGGAAACAATTGCCGCTAACTTTGGCGTAAATTTGTCCGTGAACCACCCAAAAAATAACCGCCCCGCACCATTAAAGACAGCGAACAGGGAGACTGTATTTGCGGCTGTTGCTGCATCCAATTTAATAATTTCCTGTGCTAGAGGACTAGAAATACCAATAGCTGCCAGTCCGGCAAAAGAACCAATGGTATAACAAAACCATAAGCCATAAAAACTGGAAGTCTGAAGAATTGATCCTGAAGTTTTAGTATGGGAATTTGCTTGAACAGCTACAGGTGGAGTCCATCCTTCCGGTTGCCAACCTTGGGGAGGAGTTGTGAGGACAGTAGAAATAGCGGTAATAATAGCTGCAAAAGCAATACCTAAAATTACAAAAGTTTGCCGAACTCCAAAAGCATCTATTAGAAACTTTGCCAAGGGTGCAGTAATTAAAGGTGACAAACCAAACCCAATCACAGTAGCACCAACAGCCAAACCTTTTTTATCGGGAAACCACTTAGCTACCACAGCCAACGGTACACCGTAAGTGATACCCACACCCATACCAGCAATTACACCATAGGTAATAGTTAGTGTGGAAATATTGCCACCCAAACTAGAGAGAATATAACCTAATGCCGTAATTAACCCACCAACACCTGTAATCAGACGAGTATCAAAACGATTGATATAAAAGCCAGTGATTGGCATTAAAATTGCGAAGACAACCAACAGCACAGTAAATGGCAACAGGCTATCAGTGGCACCTACATTGAGAAGTTTTTCTAAAGGTTTTCTAAAAATACTCCAAGAATAAACTGTACCCAAGCACAGCAGGATAGTGATACTTAGAGGTATCAGTAGCCATCGCCCTTTCTCAGCAGGCATACCAAACAATTGTACTTTTTCCATTTGTTGTTATGTGAATAAGGGTCTTGTTATGTGAATAAGGGAAATAATTTTTTTTCTAGTATCTCACTTTTTGGCTAAATTAACACCAACTCAGTTACTTCTTTCTTTGGGTAATTTATCCCGTGAAGAGTTGTTACAAAGATTGAGTAGTGAGGAAAGTTAGTATAATATATTTTTTGGCAGTTTGAGGATATTTCCCAAACTGCTCAAAAATAAATGTATCATTGAAATAAGTTGACAAAATTTCCTTTTCAAACCCGTGTTATGATACTTTGATATATAGGAAAAAGGCTATGACTGCTTTAGTACAAGAACTTCTGAATAAATTCGACCGTTTGACAGAATCAGAACGGTTAGATTTGGTATTAGAGATTTTAAAGCGGACAGTTGATTTAGATTTTTCGCCCTTATCTGATGAAGATTTAGTCATGAATGCTGAGGCACTTTTTCTTGATTTAGATGAGGAAGAAACGACCTATTAATCTTGAAAATATCTTGCTTTAATTTCTGGATGTTCTGCTAAGAAGCGTTCTATTTCTAAATATGACCATCGTTCTACTTCAAAACCTTTATCTTCCTTCAGGGTATCCAGTTTATCATGTAATGTAGCGTCAATTATGCCACTAGTAAGTATACAAAAACCTTCTGCATTATATTGATCTAACATATCACGAATATTTGGAACTTTTGAACTTCCAAGAGATCCCTTATCACTTTTTAATTTGCACTGAGCTATCCATTTGATAGGCTTTTTATTAATATCTGTACGTTCAAATACAATATCTCTACCACCATCACGAGAGCGAGAGTTACCCATTTTGCATATATCAGTTAACTTTAAATTATGTTGTTTTATCAGAATATCGTAGCAAAGCTCTTCAAATTTTTCATCATTTAATTGATTCCAAGAACATGATATATCATCAAATGTTGTAAATTTTGCTCCTTCTGTTTTAGAATAAGTTAAGTCTACTCCATATAAATTTATATATCGTAAATCAGCATTAGTAAAATCTGCTCCTTCTAAATTAGCTTCTATTAAAATTGCATATCGTAAATCAGCATTAGTAAAATTTGCCCCTCTTAAATCAGCACTGTGAAAATTAGCACAATATAAGTTAGTATTTGTAAAATTAGTATTTTTACAATCAGCAAGATATAAAATAGAAAAACTTAAATTTAACCTTGTGAGGTCTAAATTTTTCAGGCAAGAATTACTTAAATCTCTACATAAACGATAATCATTATAAGATGAATTAAGTTTAAATAAAGAAAGTTGCTCATATTTCTCTTCTCTAGGTTTTGATTTTTTATTAATCAATTCCCAGACTAGATACCATTTATGATCTAATTTTGTCTCGTTATCAATTAGCGTACCAGTTAAAATTGCTAAATCTAAATTAGCACCATTTAAATTAGCACTACTTAAATTAGCATCACTCAAATCAGCATTTCTTAAATATATACCAATCAAATTAGCACCACTTAAATCAGCGCACCTTAAATCGGCATTACTTAGGTCAGCATCACTTAAGTCAGCTTTTCTGAGGTCGGCATTTCTTAAATCAGTACCACTTAAGTTATGACTACTTAGATTAGACATAGGTTTTATATTTTAAGTCAGCTTAAATAACATGAGGAATCTGATAAATCAGTGCTTGTGTGATTTTGGAAATGCGATCGCTTGTAGGATGATTCTGGGGAGTGCGATAGCGAAGCGCTCCGTGGGAATCGCTTGTAGGATGATTCTGGGGAGTGCGATAGCGAAGCGCACCGAAGGTATCGCTATTAGATAAAATAGAATAAGATAATTCTGACTCTACATATCTCAAACACATCCAGTAGGAAAATATGACATTAACCGAGTTACTTCCGTCAATTAAACAACTTTCAGCACCAGAAAAACTCAAATTAATTCGCATCCTTGCAGAAGATTTGGACACTGCTGAAGACATTTCTCCATTAGAACCCTTTAAAACATATCACCTACCAACGCCTTATAATAACTTTGGTGCAGGAGAAATTCTCATGGAAGCACTAAATCAATCAATTTATAATGATTAAATTTTATGCGGTTTAAGTATTCAACAAGCCACCCCAGCCAAAACGAATTTGATAGTTTACCAAGAGTTCTATTAGTTTTGCGTCGAGGAGATCAAATAGTAGAAGCAATTGGTTTAGTAGATAGTGGTGCGACTATCAACGTTTTACCTTATGAAATAGGTCTTCAATTAGGCGGAGTATGGGATGAAAGCAAAGCCATTATCCAATTAGCAGGTAATATCAGTCAAGCAGCAATGCCATTTTTCGCAAATGCTGAAATAGGTGAATTTCCCTCAGTTAGATTGGCTTTTGCATGGGTGAGTAAACCAAATGCACCCTTAATTTTGGGACAAACTAACTTTTTTATGGAATTTGATGTTTCTTTCTATCGTTCCCAACTGGA
Organism: Aphanizomenon sp. UHCC 0183; assembly: GCF_009712065.1. Taxonomy (NCBI): domain Bacteria; kingdom Bacillati; phylum Cyanobacteriota; class Cyanophyceae; order Nostocales; family Aphanizomenonaceae; genus Aphanizomenon; species Aphanizomenon sp. UHCC 0183. The sequence continues at coordinate 25,132 of NZ_VILC01000050.1, forward strand.
ATTTGAGATTAAACCTAAATCGTAGTAAAATAACCTCTATGTCCCTACAAAAACTGAAAGAGCAAGCCTTTCAACTACCAGAAAGCGATCGCTTAGAACTCGTCCGTGCAATCATTGAATCATTGCAAAATCAACCCAGTCAAAAATCAGAACTGACTAGCATTATTAAACAAATGAAAGGTTTATTAAAAACCAATCAACCAGCACCAACCGATGAACAGATAAAAGCAATGTTAGAAGAACATCGAGTGGAGAAGTATCTTTAATGAAAATTCTCATTGATACTAATATTATTTTAAGTAGGTGAACACAATAAAACCAAACTGTGTAAAGAAATGTAAAATCGCCCAAACCCTCTTCACTCTCGCCTCTTCACTCTTGCCTCTTCACTCTTGCCTCTTGCCTCTTGCCTCTTGCCTTTTGCCTTTTGCCTTGCCATAACGACAATTTTCAACACTCACCTACTTAGATTACTTGTTAGAGCGAGAACCATTTTTGCAAGATGCAGAAATGTTATTTCAAGGAATTGATTCTAGAAAATTAGGTTCTTCGGTTATTTTTATGGAAAACCTGGTTCAAAATCATTGAAAGTCCTATTGTGTAGGCATTTCATTAAAAATATCATCTCA
>NZ_VILC01000050.1:26101-31901 GCF_009712065.1 Aphanizomenon sp. UHCC 0183
AGAATTGCAGGTTATTAAATTTGCGTTCCTTAGCATCTCGTAGATAGGGCGATCGCTTGTAGGATGATTTTGAGGAGTGCGATCGCACTGCGCTTCATTGACCTATCAATATGTACTCAATACTAACATCCTCTCAAATTTGGTAAGACATCCTCAAGGTATGGTTATTTTATATGTTTCAAAGTATAGTTATTTAGTTAGCTTTTCGTCTGGACAAGACCCATTATATATTGATCCTCTCTTGTCATCTATTTCCCAATTACCTTTACAATTAAAATTCCTAGCAATTACCGGGAGTGAAAAAGTCATTATGTTGTCTAAAAGAATCTTACCTTGTTTAGATGTCAAGGCGGGCAGGGTTGTGAAGGGAATTAACTTTGTGGATCTCAAGGATGCGGGTGATCCTGTAGAACTAGCCAAGGTTTACAATGAAGCCGGTGCAGATGAGTTAGTGTTTCTAGATATTACGGCTACTCATGAAGACAGGGACACAATTATTGATGTGGTTTACCGGACTGCTGAACAGGTCTTTATTCCCCTGACTGTGGGTGGTGGAATTCAAACCTTAGAAAATGTTAAAGGTTTGTTAAGGGCAGGCGCTGATAAGGTTAGTATTAATTCTGCGGCGGTCAGAAATCCAGATTTAATTAATCATGCCAGCGATCGCTTTGGCAATCAGTGTATTGTTGTGGCTATTGATGCTAGACGTAGACTTGATCCTGAGAATCCTGGCTGGGATGTATACGTTCGCGGTGGCAGAGAAAATACTGGTATTGATGCCCTTCGCTGGGCGGAGGAAGTAACAAAACGGGGGGCTGGAGAATTGTTGGTGACGAGTATGGATGCTGATGGAACTCAAGCTGGTTATGATTTGGACTTGACAAAAGCGATCGCTAATGCTGTAGAAATCCCCGTCATCGCTTCTGGTGGTGCAGGGAATTGTGAACATATTCACACTGCTTTAACGGAAGGTAAAGCCGAAGCTGCACTTTTAGCGTCTTTGTTACATTTTGGGAAACTAAGCGTAGCACAAATTAAAACTTATTTGCAAGAACGCCATGTTCCTGTCCGTCTTCCTACTTGATATCAAATACAGCGACCAACTGCATCTATTGAAGGTAAAACACAGTTATCCAAAACAGTGTTAAGATAATCGTACTTCTATGAAGAAATATTAAGAAATATGTTGATTCCTATTTTAATCTTTGATGTCGCACTTGTAGCATGGTCGCTACACCTAATGGAAAAAGCCTATCATCATAAAGAATTTTCCTTCATGCTGGCTGGTATACTGGTGGCATTAGCCGCAGCAGCAATGCTAGTAGTTTACTTTTTAATGGGAAACTGCATGAGCTATTTGTTACAAGTAACTTAGTTTGGTAATTGGTAATTGGTCATGGGTAATTGGTAATTGGTAATTGGTAATTGGTAATTGCCATTCTGGAAATCCAGTTGTTATATTAGACTAAATCAATAGTAGTTAAGGATTTAGCAACTGTGCGAGATGATTTACAGGGATTGGATATTAGTCATGATCAACTTCAAGATGCGACTAACTTACCTGTTGATAATAAATTAATAATTATTACTGATACTATCCAGCAATTTAGTATAAGGTTGCTAAAAAAAGCTCGAAAAACAGAAATTGCTACTGTGGTTTTCGCGGGAATTACTACTTCTGTTTGTACTTACCTATTAGTAAAACTATCATCTTGGCTATCATTAATTATTTTCATTTTATGGACAAGTGGGAGTATTCAAATATTATTATATTTATTATGGAGAGGTAAAAGTAAGTTTCTGAAGCAGAATATGACCAATTCTTTGCGGATTTTACTAAATGATGTAGAAAGATATAATTCCGTGATTAAAGCCATACATATTAACGACCAAATTGAGGATGTTGGCAATTTAGGAGTAAGTATACAAGAAAGAGAAAAAGTATTATTAGCACTTGAATTAACTAGAAATGATTTAATCCGCGCTTTAAAAACAGAGAGAATTTTGCGAGAAAATAAAAGTTTTATTATCACCAATTCTGATTTATTTACTAATAATTTAGCCACTTTGGCATCAATGCAAGTTACTGAAGAAGCCACAGAACATGGTAAATTATTAAATGAAGCCTTGCAAATTTCCCTAGATGTACAGCAGGAAATGAAAAAGTTGCAAAGTCAGAGTTAATACTTTATATATATTTATAGCGGTATGCAATTGAATGAGATAAAGTCAGCAAATCGTAAAGTCTTCTATTCTACAAACTTTGGAAATGAACTGGCAAGAAATTAGAGGCAATTGGGTACTTGTTCCCCGTAATCCTATCGGGATTATTCATTTTTTAGGTGGCGCATTTGTCGCCACTTTACCACATTTAACTTATCGTTGGTTACTGGAAAACTTGGCAGATCAAGGATATGTCATTATTGCTACACCTTTTGTGAATACATTAGATCATATAGCGATCGCTAAATCTGTCCTCCGTAAATTTGAATATACTCTCGAAAAGTTACAAGACTCTGGAAAACTCCGCAAACTTTATCTTCCCACCTATGGAGTCGGACATAGCATGGGTTGTAAACTGCATTTACTAATTGGTAGCCTGTTTCCAATCCAAAGGGCTGGTAATATTTTAATATCCTTTAATAACTTTGCCGCCAGTGAAGCCATACCATTAGTAGAACAGTTAAATTCCCAGTTAAATTCCCAATTAGACATTGAATTTACACCTACACCCACACAAACCAACCAAATAGTCCAAGACAGCTATCAGATTCGGCGAAATTTATTAATAAGATTTAATAAAGATAGCCTAGATCAATCAGCAAACTTAACAATAATTTTACAACAACTCTTTCCTGATATGGTGACAACACAAACTTTATCAGGCACTCATACCACACCTTTAGGACAAGATGTTAAATGGCAACCAGGAACTTCCTTTAGTCCCTTTGATGCTTTAGGACAATGGTTAAAGCAAGAAGTTTATCGAGATTTAAATCAATTAAAACAAGTTATATTGTTTTGGTTAAATCCCCTTTCTTAATAATCTCATGTTTGAAATCCTAATTATTGATGATGACCGATCCATCCAAATTTTCCTCAAAAGAATCTTAGAAAAACAAGGTTATCAGGTTATTACCGCGAGTACAGGAGAAGAAGGGATTTTAAGAACGCTGGATTCACCTCCAGCCTTAATTATATGTGATTGGATTATGCCGGGATTAACTGGGATAGAAGTATGTAATATCATTAAAAAAGATCCCAAATTATCTACCACATTTTTTATTTTATTAACATCTTTAGATTCCGTCGCAGATCGAGTTAAAGGATTAGATGCTGGTGCTGATGATTTTATCTCCAAACCTATCGAACAAAACGAACTCCAAGCAAGAGTTAGAGCCGGGTTACGTCTACATCAATTAAGTCAGGATTTACAGACCCAAAAGCTACTTTTAGAAACAGAATTATCCGAAGCTACAGAATATGTAAAATCCCTTTTACCCCTGCCTATAAATAACCCCCTGAGTATTCAGTTTAAGTTTTTGCCATCCAGGCAACTTGGTGGGGATTGTTTGGACTATAATTGGCTGGACGCTGATTCTTTAGCTATTTACCTACTAGACGTTGCTGGTCATGGACTAAAAGCAACTCTGCCTTCAATTTCTGTATTAAATCTCTTACGTTCCCGCGCTCTCAAAGATTTAAATTACTATCAACCTAGCGAGGTATTAGCGGCTTTAAATAATACCTTTCAAATAAATTATCAAAATGATAAATATTTTACGATTTGGTATGGAGTTTATAATCGAGTTAGTCGGCAGTTAACATACTCTAGTGCTGGACATCCACCAGCTATTATCATTTCTGGTAACTCTCCTACTAACACAGAAGTAAAAAGATTAAAAACTCCAGGAATGCCGGTGGGGATGTTTCCTGAAGCTAAATATGTTGATGCTTATTGTCAGATTGAAAAATCTAGTACCCTTTATATTTTTAGTGATGGTGCTTATGAAATCACTCAATCAAATGGTAATCTTTGGAGTTTGGAAGGGTTTACTCAGATTTTAATTAGCTTACAGTATTCTGTTGATAATCAACTTGATTATATACTGGATTACCTAATTAACTTAAACTCCAAAGAGATATTTGAAGATGATTTATCTATTCTTCAAGTTAAATTTGATTGATCAAGTAAGTAGGTGAACACAATAAAACCAAAGTGTGTAAAGAAAAGTAAAATCGCCCAAAGCCTCTTACCTTTTACCTCTTACCTCTTACCTCTTACCTCTTACCTTTTACCTCTTGCCTCTTGCCTCTTACCTCTTGCCTCTTGCCTCTTGCCTCTTGCCTCTTGCCTTTTGCCTCTTGCCTTTTGCCTTCCTATAACGACAATTTTCAATGCTAACCTACTTGGCAGAAAGCAAAAGATTTTCAAATGCTTCTTGACTAGGAACAATTGTAAATTTGCTATCCATCCCAGTTAATTCAAATAGCATTCTAACTTGCTCATTAATTGAACAAATTACCATCTTTATACCTAATTCTTGTAAAGCTTTAAATGTTAAAACCAGAGTGCCTAATCCAGAACTATCCATAAAGGTAACATTATGACAATCAACTAACACAATGGACATTCCACTTTCCATTACTTCTGTAATACTTTCTCGAAAGTTTTGAGAGCTATTGGCATTAAAGCTCCCACTAATGGAAATCACTTTCACCTGCTGATTCATAATATGCTAATTTTGATTTATTTAATAAGGTTCTGATTTTGATTTTATTAGTATATCTTAACGTTAAATTGAATAAAGACATTTTGTACACAAAAATATTGAGCAATTTTTCATCAGGCATTTATTCCAGTTTCTTATAACCCAAAATAGTGATCCTTTAGAGCATTTTTGGGAGATTGAGTCGCAACAAATACAATAAATAATTATATGGGACTGACTCTAGCTCGGTATAAAAGCTGGTCGTGTTGCATATAACCTGGATAACGTACCTTAATGATTTCTCCTGGTTGTGCTGTTCCCTCTAATAATTGATGAAATTGTGGATTATAGGGGATTTGGTCGCCGACAGCGGCGATCGCTTGCACATTCCAAGTCTGTAATAATGTCTCTAGAGGTTTATCTACCAAAGGTAGTATTTTCACCGCTGATAACTGGTGATCCTCTCTGGCTCTATGTGCTGCTATTGGCCATTGTAATAGTAAGGATTCCAATATTTGTAAACTCGATCGCTGAAATTCTTGTTGTAATACTTCCCGTTGTTCTAACATTGATAATGTTAATCTTTCATACTCAGATTGTAAATCCGTAATTTGTTTTAATAAGTTTATGTTTTTATGAGAGGAATGAGTGTTGTTGACACTTGAAAATAAACCATCAACACTGAAAGTTTCTACCAACTCAATCCAAGATATTTGTAAAATCTCTGACAGTTTTACCAATACTTCCATCCGCATCTGTCCGATTTTCCCCCTCCGCAACTGCAAAATTTGCCATTGGGAAACACCAGCAGCACGACTTAAAGCGTTAAAACTATCACAACCAACTTTTTGCATTAAATTTCGCAAATTATCAGTCAAATCAACTTGCGCCATAAAATCTGGGATATAAGATATTGTTAGCTATTATACCTTTTTTCCAGTTAAACTATTCTTCTATACTCAACATGGTTGAAATATGGACTTTTGGAAAATTACGAAAAACCTAGATTTGTAGGGGGTAAAGCAAGAGCTTCATTGGTGTCAACTTAACGTAAAACCTCTATCCCGCAAAGAACTCAAGTCATCTCA
>NZ_VILC01000051.1:0-30409 GCF_009712065.1 Aphanizomenon sp. UHCC 0183
AGCCAAGCCACCCTCGTTTCCCACTTACCGGGTATTCTTATGACTCAAGAATCAGAATCTTTGGATTTGTCCACAGATAAAGCTTTAGATCGTGATTGTACAACATTATCCCGCCACATCCTCCAACAACTACAGAGTTTTGGACCCGATGCCCAGGATTTAAGTGCGCTCATGAACCGCATCGCCTTAGCGGGTAAATTAGTTGCCCGTCGCTTGAGTCGCGCTGGTTTAATGGAAGGAGTTCTCGGCTTCACTGGAGAAGTCAACATCCAAGGAGAATCCGTCAAAAAAATGGATGTTTACGCCAACGAAGTATTTATTTCCGTCTTCAACCAAAGCGGCTTAGTCTGTCGTCTCGCTTCCGAAGAAATGGAAAAACCCTACTATATCCCCGAAAACTGCCCCATCGGTCGTTATACCCTACTTTATGACCCCATTGACGGCTCATCCAACACAGATAACAATCTCAGTTTAGGTTCTATCTTTGCCATTCGTCAGCAAGAAGGAACAGATATTGATGGTGAAGCCAAGGATTTGCTGACCAATGGTCGCAAACAGTTAGCCGCCGGATATATTCTTTATGGACCCAGCACCATGCTGGTTTATACAATAGGTACAGGAGTACATTCCTTCATTCTTGATCCTAGCTTGGGTGAATTTATTCTCTGTCAAGAAAATATCAAAATGCCCAATCACGCCGCCACTTATAGCGTTAATGACGGCAACTTCTGGCAATGGGAAGAACCCTTTAGAGAATATATCCGTTATGTTCATCGCACCGAAGGCTATAGTTCCCGTTACAGTGGCGCAATGGTCAGCGATATTCACAGAATTTTATTACAGGGTGGAGTATTTCTGTACCCAGGAACACTACAAAAGCCAGAAGGTAAATTACGTTTACTCTATGAAACCGCCCCTTTAGCATTTTTAATTGAACAAGCTGGAGGCGTAGCAACCACAGGAACAATGGATATTTTAGATGTCGTTCCCACCAAACTGCATCAACGCACCCCATTAATTATTGGTAGTAAAGAAAACGTAGCCAAAGTCATGTCTTTTATTAAAACAGATAACTAGACAAAGCTCTAATTAATTAAAAAATCAAACCTCATGTTCTAGACTGAACAAATAAAAGAAAAATAGTCGGTTAAAACCGACTTTAGCTATCAGACAGGGAATTTATTCCCTGGATTCTGGATTCTAAATTCTGGATTCTGAATTCTAATTATGTACCCTATATACCTGCAATAAGCTATCCGTGTCTTTTCTGTGTCATTCATGAACTCTTTAAAAGGCAAAGTCAAGCTATTCTCACCTGTAGGGGGAATTGGGGCAATTAGCAAAGATCACAAACCTCAACCCCCGGTCCAAAATCCCAAATCTAAAATCTAAAATCCTATGGTCAGTTTGTTAGAAAATCCATTGCGTGCCGGTCTACAGCAGCAAGGGATGCCCGAACCACAAATAATTGTCATCTTTGGCGCGTCTGGAGACTTAACCTGGCGGAAACTAGTCCCAGCATTATACAAATTGCGGAGAGAAAGACGGATTCCCGCAGAAACCACCATTGTGGGCGTAGCCCGTCGGGAATGGAGTCATGAATACTTCCGTGAGCAGATGCAAAAAGGCATGGAAGAAGCTCACGCTAGTGTAGAACTAGGTGAACTGTGGCAAGACTTTTCTCAAGGTTTATTTTACTGCCCAGGGAATATAGACGACCCAACCGGCTACCAAAAACTCAAAACCCTATTGGCTGAACTAGACGAAAAACGGGGAACACGCGGAAACCGGATGTTCTACCTTTCCGTCGCCCCCAACTTCTTCCCCGAAGCTATTAAGCAACTGGGGTTAGGAGGAATGCTAGATGATCCAGAAAAACATCGTTTAGTCATTGAAAAACCCTTTGGACGTGATTTAGCTTCCGCCCAAAACCTCAACCAAGTGGTCCAAAAGTTTTGTAAAGAAAACCAAGTTTATCGCATTGACCACTACTTAGGTAAAGAAACAGTCCAAAACTTGCTGGTTTTCCGCTTTGCTAATGCCATTTTTGAACCTTTGTGGAATCGGCAATTTGTTGACCACGTCCAAATCACTGTAGCTGAAACCGTAGGTGTGGAAGACCGGGCTGGCTATTATGAAACCGCCGGCGCACTCCGGGATATGTTGCAAAACCACCTCATGCAGCTTTACTGTTTAACGGCAATGGAAGCACCCAACGCTATGGATGCTGATAGTATCCGTACAGAAAAAGTTAAAGTGCTACGAGCTACCCGTTTGGCTGATGTTCATGATTTATCAAAGTCAGCAATTCGTGGTCAGTACAGCGCTGGCTGGATGAAAGGACAACAGGTGGAAGGGTATCGAAATGAACCAGGAGTTAATCCTGAATCCACCACACCCACCTATGTGGCAATGAAGTTTTTAGTAGATAACTGGCGTTGGAAAGGTGTTCCTTTCTACCTGAGAACTGGCAAGCGGATGCCCAAAAAAGTTAGTGAAATTGCCATTCACTTCCGCGAAGTTCCCTCCAGAATGTTCCCCTCCGCATCCCAGCAAGCTAACCCCAACGTTTTGACCATGCGGATACAACCCAATGAAGGGATTTCCCTCCGGTTTGATGTAAAAATGCCCGGTGGTGATTTCCGCACCCGTTCCGTAGATATGGATTTCAGCTACGGTTCTTTTGGAATTACAGCTACTTCTGATGCTTATGATCGTCTCTTCCTTGATTGTATGATGGGCGACCAAACTTTATTTACAAGAGCAGACGAAGTAGAAGCCGCTTGGCAAGTAGTTACACCAGCCCTATCTGTATGGGATTTACCCGCAGATCCTACTACAGTGCCTCAGTATGAAGCCGGTACTTGGGAACCAGAAGAGGCAGAATTATTAATTAACCAAGACGGTCGCCGCTGGCGCAGACTTTAAGTCATTGGTCATTAGTCATTGGTCATTGGTCATTGGTCATTGGTAAAACAACTGACAACTGACAACTGACAACTGACAACGAACAACTGACAACTGACAACTGACAACGAACAACGAACAACTGACAACTGACAACTGACAAATATGATTTCCCAAGCACCAACAATTTATTCTTTGCAAGCCCCCAAGGATGTTTCCCTCACCGAAATTGAAGCAGAACTTACTAAAGTTTGGCAAAGTTACGGTATTCAGGGAGAAGACGGTGGTTTACCCGCTGCTACCCGCGCTACAACATTTACCTTGGTGGTTTACGAACCTGAAGAAACCCAGTATTTGTTAACTGCAACAGGTTTTTACAAGGGTCCTATTGATGGCATTCTCGGACCTCAAACTAAAACAGCATTGCAGGAATTACAAAAAAAGCACCATCTCTCAGAAACTGGTAGTGCAACACCAGAAACTCTCACTGCTTTGCGGCAAGAATATTTCCAAAAGCAGCACACCGGACCAAATGGAGATAGTCATGGTGCCGCTATGGGCTATACTTTCAGTCCTACGAGTCCCACCATTGCGGACGAAATTGCCATCCGTAACCCCTGCCGGATCATTGCTTTATGTCCTGTGGCTGGGGATGATGAAGGGGTAAAGGCTCAAGTTTCTGCCTATTGCCCAATTCAAAAGCAGTCTTCTAGCACTCTTGTTTGCTGTGAATATATTACACTCACTGGTACTGCTTCGGCATTAGAACGCATTGGGGGCATGATTCCCGCTTTATTAATCGGTGGTTTACCTAAGTTCCTCTGGTGGAAAGCTACACCGGATGCGGCTAACCCTTTGTTTAAACGATTAGCCGCAGTTTGCAATAATGTCATTGTTGATTCTTGCAACTTTAATACACCAGAAGATGATTTACTCAGCTTGCAAAAGTTAGTAGAATCTGGTGTACCTTTGGCTGATTTGAATTGGCGGCGGTTATCTGCGTGGCAGGAGTTGACAGCACAAGCTTATGATGCGCCTAATCGTCGCGCTGCTCTTAAAGAAATTGATCGTGTCAATATTGACTACGAAAAAGGTAATGCTGCTCAAGCGTTGTTGTATTTAGGTTGGTTAGCTAATCGCTTAGAATGGCAACCAGTTTCCTATAAACAGGAAAACGGTGATTATGACATCACTTCTGTGCAATTCCTGTCTCAAGACCAAAAACACATAGAAATTGAGTTGGCAGGTGTTCCCATTGCTGATATTGGGGAAATTGTCGGCGATTTAATTGGTTTGCGGTTGAGTTCTACTAATATTCAAGCTAATTGTGGAACTGTGATTTGCTCGGAAACTGGCGGCTGTATGCGAATGGAAACTCATGGTGGCGCTCAGTCGTCTGGTTTGTTCCAACAGGTTACTTCTCTTGCGGAACAAAAGGCAGAGGCTTTGTTGAGTCAACAGGTGCAACGCTGGGGACGTGAGGCTTTATTTGAGGACAGTCTAATTGCAATTGGTAACACTATTAAGTTAGGCAAATAGTTAATGGTAATGGGTAATGGGTAAGTTGTCAGTTGTCAGTTGTCAGTTGTCAGTGGAAAATATTTTCCCCCTGCCCCCTGCCCCCTGCCCCCTGCTTCTTTCCTGTTCCCTATTTTCAACATTAAAAAACCCGGCTAAACCGGGCAGATGTACTATTTGTCAAGTGTTAGCTAATGATAATTATTGGTTGATTTCACAAGTTAAAGGGCAAGCTGCATAAACAGTGGTTTGAGTTTTTTCAGCTTCATCATGTAACCAATTTAACCATTTTATTTGCTTAGGATGAATACCTTTAGCTGTTAGCACTCCAGCAGCAATTAATACTGCCATGACATTAAACGTTACTAAGCCACCTGCCACAATTAACACGGCACTAGCAGGCATCACGGATTGTAAAACAATAGATAACAAGCAACCTACTGTAGCCATTAATACAACCAACGGAAAACCAACAACTAACAAGCACACTGCCAATGTAAATGTCCAGATTAAAAAGCTTCTCATCATTAACAAGGAGTGGGTCCGAACTAGATTAGAGCTTTGAGCCGAAACCATGACTTTTCCTCCTAAATACACAGCAAGTTTAAATTTCAGTTTTTTATCACTCGAAAGCGAATTAACTGATTTTGTTTCAGTGAAATTTAGTATATAAAACCTTGGCTTCAAAATGAGCATTTCTTTACTAAAGTTTACAGTTGATTTTTTCTAGTTATGAATGAGAATTCACATATACCCACAGGTAGGGGAAAGAGTTCTGGTATATGCCTTGAGAGATATGGACTAACGGTAGATGAGAAGCAGATATTGATCCCCGCAATCTGATCGCTCAGATGCTTAACATTTCTTATGGAAAACGATATTATTTCTCATAATTTATCAGGAGGTGATAAAAAATAGGCTGTAGGTAATGGGTAATTCTCAAGTTTCCTCGCTTTCACTCCTCTCGCTACCCTTAATTATTTGATATTATTAGTTACTGATATATTACGTAAATCTTACGGAAGATCAAGGATAATCAGTATGTGTTAAAAAATATGTATATTGGTAAATAACCTACTAAAAAGACTGCATAACAGAGGCAGGGAGCAGGGAGCAGGGAGCAGGGAGCAGGGAGCAGGGAGCAGGGAGCAGGGAGCAGGGGGAAAATATTTTCTACTGACAACTGACAACTGACAACTGACAACTGACGAACAAGCAATTACTAATTAACAAAAGTGAAGATATATGACAGAATCACAAACATTTAGAATGCCGCCACCTTTACCAAAAGCAAAAGTACAGCCTCCGGTGGCAAATTTAGAAATGAACGCACCAGCGCCACCAATAATTACTACACCACCACCAATATTTTCCAATTCTAATGGGTTAACGAATGAACCTGTAGGACGTACCTTGGCGCAGCTTGTTCAGGAAGCCTTTGATGAGGGTTACTCTGATATTCACTTGGGAGTGGGTGAAATTCCCCGCTTCCGCAGCCGAGGGGAAATTCTGACGACAAGTTATCCCGAAGTTGATAAACTGACTTTTATGCGTTGGTTGCGGGAGATTCTCTCTGATTCTGAAATTCAAAGGTTTCAAGAACATTTAGAATTTGATGGGGCGACTCAGTACGATTTTGCCCGTGTGCGGATTAATGTGTTTGATTCGCTGCGTGGTTATGCAATGGTACTGCGGTTAATTCCTCTCAAAATTCTATCTATGGAGCAGTTGCGCCTACCACCGGTGTTTAGAGATATTTGTCATCATCACAAGGGTTTAGTTTTGGTGACAGGTCCTACTGGTTCGGGTAAGTCTACGACAATGGCAGCGATGGTTGATTATATCAATCGGGAGATGGCTAAACATATTATTACGATTGAAGACCCGGTGGAATTTGTCCACCAAAGCCGTAAGTCTTTGGTTAAACAGCGGGAGGTGGGAATGCACACTCGCAAGTTTGATAATGCTTTGAAAGCAGCTTTACGGGAAGATCCAGATTTAATTCTGGTGGGGGAAATGCGGGATAAGGAAACCGTGAATACGGCACTGAAGGCGGCACAAACAGGTCACTTGGTGATGGGAACTCTGCACACAAATAGTGCGGTAAAAACTATTGAACGGATTCTCAATTTGTATTCGGGTGAAGAACAGGAAGCTATGCGAATAGCGGTTGCGGAATCTTTAGTAGCGGTGATTGCTCAAGGCTTGTGCCGAACTACAGATGGTAAACGGGCGGCTTTCCACGATATTCTCATTAATACTGAGGCTGTTAAGGAATGGGTGAAGGATGGCAAGTATGATGAGATTGGGGAGTTAATGAAACAAGCCGGTTTTGATGGCATGGTGACAATGAATCAGTCATTGCTCGATCTTTACCAAGAAGGTCGGATTACCGAGGAAACGGCGCTAGAAATGTCGCCAACTCCTAACGAAATGGCGCAATTCCTCCGAGGTCGTGTTTAATTGGTAATGGGTAATGGGTAATGACCAATGACCAATGACCAATCACTAATGACTAAGTTGAATGTAGACAAACTTTCTAAACCCCAGTTGTTCAAGGGTATTGCCTTGTTTACGCCTGGGGGGGATTTGATATATTGTATTGACCCTAGTAAGCAAGGACGATGGCATTTAAATTTATGTGCGGCTTTGCAGGAAATTCTCGATTTACCGGAGCCGCCACATTTTTTAGTGCCTTGCTATACTGCAACTATTGATCACTGGTTAAATCCTCGGACTCAACAAGTGCAAATTTTTGCCGAAGCTTATCCGGCGGTGATTAGGCATCAGGCTGTGTTGAATGCGATTTTTGGGACGGGGGATTTGGTGTGGCAATCAGCACCTTGGCAGGATGGTTTGTGCGATCGCTTGGTATTATCAACTTATCGGTCGACATTTCCTCAGCTTTGGCAAGATCATGATTTAATTGTGCGTTTAGATTTGGCTGATTCTCCCTCGCAATACCAGCCACCAGTTGTCAATAGACAACCTGTGCTACAAAATATTCAAGGAGCGCCAGGCTTTGTTTTGCGCTTGTTTGTGGCCGGTCATAGTGCGACTACAGAAAAAATTTTACAGAACTTGCACGAATCCTTAGAGCGATCGCTAGGATATCCTTATACTCTCAAAGTTATTGATGTCCTCACAAATCCAGAACAGGCAGAAATTGATCAAGTTTCTGCTACTCCTACTTTAGTTAAGGTTTGGCCCCATCCAATTCGGCGGATGGTTGGTAATTTAGATAACATGGATAAATTATTACAAATGTTAGCAGGACAATAGACAACCGGTGACAAAGAATGTATAAATTCAAAAAAAAGTTATAATTTATAGAGTACTCTTGATTAATGTCTTATGCTAACTACATACACCGCAAAATATACCAAAATAAATAGTGGATATATGGGACAATTGATTGAATGGCAAGAAGTCATTACTGAGGGAGAAACACTAGAAATGTGTAGAGCTATGCTACAAGATGCACTCAAAGAAATGATTCTTGCCTATCATCAACAAAATAAAGAAATTCCCACAGGAAACTCTTTACTGGAACAAATTCCTGTAGAAGTTTGATTATGTCAGTAAAACGAAAAGATTTAATTAAGTATTTAGAAGAAAATGGATTTTATTTATTGCGGGAAGGTGGCAATCATTCTATTTACCCAAGTTTTAAACATTATAGTGTCAGTTTTTGTAGTTATCGAGAATGGAGTGTGATAGCGTTCGCGTTCGCGTAGCGTTCCGATAGCTTGCGTGGCGACGCAGGAGCCATAGGAATAGAGATAGCGCGACCTAGTAATCGCTATTTACGAAGTTTGATCTTTAATATTAAAAATAAGGAATTTCTGTGATTATGAACCTTACTTGGTTAGATAGTAATAGTTGGTTAATTGAAATTGGTGAACAGCGGATACTAATTGACCCTTGGTTAATTGGTGATTTAACCTTTAATAATTTAGATTGGTTATTTAAAGGTTCTCGTTCTCAGGATCGGTCAATACCAGATAATATAAACTTAATTTTGCTTTCTCAAGGTTTAGAAGATCACGCACACCCATCCACCCTAAAGCAGCTTAACAAAAATATCCCAGTTGTCGCTTCCCCCAATGCTGCCAAAGTTGTCAAACAACTGGGTTATCAACAAATAATTAGCCTCAATCATGGCGAAACCTTTACCTTAAATCAACAAGTAGAAATCAAAGCTTTTCCTGGTTCTCCCATTGGACCCACCCTATTAGAAAACGGCTATCTGCTCAAAGATTTAGTAAATAATTCCACACTTTATTATGAACCTCATGGCTATCATTCCCCTCAACTCAAAGAAATAGCACCCATTGACGTAGTAATCACTCCAATCATTGATTTGAGCTTACCCTTACTCGGTCCGATTATCAAAGGGATGAATAGCGCCCTAGAAGTAGCAAAATCCGTAAAACCTCAATTTATCCTCCCTACCGCAGCCGGAGGGGATATTTTGTTTGCAGGAATATTAGTAAAATTCCTGCAAGAAAAGGGAACTGTGGCAGAATTTCGCACATTGCTAGAGAAAAACCATTTAACAACCCAGGTAATTGCCCCTAAACCCGGTGAAAAAGTTATGGTTTAATTGAAACCAATGATAGTTTGAGGATGTTATAATCGGCGATTTAAAGGTTTGATGTAAATATATGTACATCAAGTTTTCTGAATATCTGTGTGATTAACTATGGCAAAAATTCGTGTTTCCCTAGCCTTGAGTATAGCAACCTTAGCCAGTGGTTTCTTGTTAGCCGCTTGCGAAAATCCCAATCCCCCATCATCTACTGGAAGTAGTACCACTTCCCCAAGTGCTACCACTACAACCAGTGATACTAAAGGATTGAAAATTGGTAGTTTATTACCCACAACAGGTGACTTAGCTTCCATTGGACAACAAATGGTTGGTTCAGTTCCCTTATTAGTAGACACAGTTAACGCTTGTGGGGGTGTTAACGGTGAAAAAGTCACTTTAGTACAAGTAGACGACCAAACAGATCCTAAAGCCGGTGCTGCGGGAATGACCAAATTAGCAACCTTAGATAAGGTAGCTGGTGTAGTCGGTTCTTTTGCTAGCAGCGTTTCCACTGCGGCGGTTTCTGTGGCTGTACCCAATAAAGTCATGCTGATTTCTCCTGGTAGCACCAGCCCCGTATTTACCGACAAAGCTAAAAAAGGTGACTTTAAGGGTTTTTGGGCGCGAACTGCTCCTCCTGATACCTATCAAGCATTAGCTTTAGCTCAACTTGCTAAGAAGAAAGGTTTTAAAAGAGTTTCCACAGTAGTTATTAACAATGACTATGGCGTGGGTTTTGAAAAAGCATTTGTAGATACTTTTGAAAAATTAGGCGGAACAGTAGTTAATAAAGATAAGCCTGTGCGCTATGATCCCAAGTCCCAAACATTTGATACAGAAGCAACTGCGGCTTTTGCTGGGAAACCAGATGCGGTTTTAGGCGTATTATATGCGGAAACAGGGAGTTTATTTCTCAAAGCTGCTTATCAACAAGGTGTCACGAAAGGCGTACAAATTTTACTCACGGACGGCGTAAAATCTTCTACTTTCCCTGACCAAGTTGGCAAAGGTAGTGACGGCAAGTATATTTTATCGGGGGCTATTGGGACAGTTCCTGGTTCTAGTGGTCCAGGTTTGGAAAACTTTAATAAACTTTGGCAAGAGAAAAAAGGCGGTTCTCCTGGAGAATACGCACCTCAAGCTTGGGATGCTGCGGCATTATTGGTATTAAGCGCCCAAGCTGCTAAGGATAATACAGGGGCTGGGATTTCTAGTAAATTGCGGGAAGTAGCCGCTGGTAATGGTACACCTGTCAGCGATGTCTGTGAAGGATTGAAGCTACTTAAAGCAGGAAAACAGATTAATTACCAAGGCGCAAGCGGTGATGTAGATGTTGACGCTAATGGTGATGTTATTGGTACTTATGATGTCTGGACTGTGGGCGATGATGGCAAAATCAAGGTGATTGATAAGGTGAGTCCTAAGTAGGGGATGTAGGGGATGTGGGGGATGTGGGGGATGTGGGGGATGTGGGGGCAGGGGGAGAAATTTCCCTCTTCTTTCTTCTTTCTTCTTTCTTCTTTCTTCTTTCTTCTTTCTTCTTTCTTCTTTCTTCTTTCTTCTTTCTTCTTTCTTCTTTCTTCTTTCTTCTTTCTTCTTTCTGAACTCCTGACTCCTGACTCCTGAGAAAGGGCGCAGGCCCTGCGCCCCTACTCGCTTCTAAAAACCAGTAAAGTTATAACCGACTCCTAATAAAATTCCCACATCAGTTTTATCAAAAAATCCAGCGTTGACGGCGGCTGTGGCGGTTAATCTGCTATTGAGAGGTACGTCTATACCACCAGTGACTAGCAAAGCAGCTTCAGTGTTAGATTGATTACCTGTTTTAATAGCTGCACCTAGTCCAATATAAGGAGCTATGGGTAAAGGTTCTGTAAATGGATCTGGTGATTTAAAAGCAAAGTCGTAAGTAATAGGAGTAAGAAATGTTGTATCTGTTCCTAATATTACTGATGGTCTAACTGATAAGGTTTTGGTCAGACCAATTTTACTGATAACAGTGAAATTACCATCACTCAAAGCTGAAAAGCTACCGGATGCACCAACGTTGAGACCAACACCAATATAGCTACTACCACCACGAGTGGCTCTACCTATGCCAATCGGACTTTGTGCTATTTGATTGGATGGTTCTGTTTTTTCGGTAGCTTGCGTAGAACCAGAATTGAGCATAACTGATGAAGTTTCTACTGTTCCTGGTACGGGTGTGATTGTCCGACTGGCTATTTCTTCTGTAGCAACGGTGGATATTGATGTTTGGTTGGTGGGAAGAACAATTGTTCCTGGTTCGACTGTCTGAGCATTTACGGAAAGTCCGCTACCTAAAACTACCAAAGCTGCAAGACTTGGTAAGGCTAAACAAGTTTTACGAAAAATAATATTACTCATGTTCACTCCTAAATAAATTAAGATTGATACCTATCTAGATATCATCTCAAGTTACTAGTATATACTCACCATCTAACACCAAAAATCAAAATTCGGATCTTGATTTTGTTTATACTGCAAACGGTTCATAGTTTAACCAAATATGAAACCCCTCTGGTAAACCTCTCCTTTGCACCTCTCCCTAACCCTCTCCTAAGAGGAGAGGGAAAAGGAATAATATTTAATACTGGAGAGGCTTTGAACTTGTTCTTTGTATGATAAAAAAGTCCAGCTTCTAGCCGTTTTGAGTATAATTAACTAAGCTGCGTAAAAAATTTACATCAAAAGCCAAGAGAATTTTCCTCCTGACTCCTACTGTACTTTATGAAATATCTAGCAATTGTCTCAAGAGCATTTGATCGTCTAGTTTAGCTTTTAAGCGCCCTTTTTCCACATCACGAATCCAGCTTTGGCTTTTTTCCATCAACTTGGCTAGTTCCCTTTGGGAGAGATTCATTTTTTTTCGTCCTTCCATCACCTCTTCCCCTAGCAAATTACCTGTTTGTTGATGATTGCTTTTTGCTTTAGTGGGGCGACGTTGTTTTTTATCTGATTCTGAACGATTTTCCCAATCGGTCGGGAGTTCAAAAGATAAAATGCGTGCGTTCAGAAGTAAATTCCATTTACCACGTGGTCCGCTGTCTGTGAGGCGATTTTCACCACTACCATCATTAATCCAAAATTCTAACGCTTCCTCTGGATCTTCCGGTATATCTACTAATTTTGCCCACAGGGGCTGAATTTCCGGGGGATAGGTAACAGGATCAAATAATGGCTTAAGTCCATAATGATTGAGAACTTCTAAATCATTTTCATAGGCTTTAAGTAGGCGTTTCCGTTCTTCCCTGTGTCTGGAAGCTTGGGTCACTTTTTCCTCACCATAAGCAACGCGCAGCAAGGTAGGAATAGTGATGCGTTGTTCTCTCCCCATTTTTGTTTTAAATAATAACCAAAGCATAAGTCTAACAGCACCTTCGTGTTGTTGCCACAGACTCATAACTGTGGTGAGTAGAGTTTTGGGAAGACTACCATATTGATAAAATGTGGTTCGTTCTTTGCATCCTTGTCTGTTGAAGAAATGTTTAGTCCAAATCCCAGCTTTAATTGTAAATGTCAGTCCCACTAAATATTTACAACCTTGATCATCTTCTTGAAAATGGTGTTGGGTATCTGTCAAATTCCATAAATAACTATCTTTAATGGAAAAACTGGGAACTCTACCTTGTTGTGGCCAGTCAATAGAAACCATGAGAGAACAAGTCTGAGAGACGATATTTTTAATTAAACCGAGTTTGGCACTTTTGCTGAGGTCTTTACGTTTTTCTAAGCCCAAATACTGTTCAATTTGTCGTTCATCAATGGTAAATTCTTCTTCCCAAGGTTGATCTAAGGCTGTAATTTGAGCGGCGAAAATAAGATGAATACAAGCAGCCCGGATGTCTAAATAATCAATTGCTTGTGAATTATTAGCACGGTTGTTAACTGGAAATAGGTCTTGAAGATGAAAGGAAATTGTCCCTCGTCCTTGATTAACTGAGCGACTGTAATGTAAGTTACCTTCCTCATCTTTTTCCCATTGTAAAGATGTTCGTTGTGCTAGTAAATTACAAGCTTCCCAGATAACTATGGCTGAAGCGAAGGGGTTATTCTTACCATTAGAAAATAAATCTGGACTGGTAACATCTCGTGGTTCAATTTTACATCTTCCTTTTTTGGCGTGTACAGGAATAGGCGCATTTGTGGGACAGGCAATTACACATTGTGGTTGTGAATAATAGCCATCACAATTATTACAAAGGGCAGGATCAACCCAATATTCATCATCTTTGATTTTAATTGCACCCGTAGGACATAGGGGTCGGCAGTTGTCACATCCCACGCAACTGTGGTTAGGAATTATATGCGGCATAGTCCGTCTTCCTACTTTAATCGTTGAGATGTTTGGCTCAAGTCTCCCCTTAATGTGTCCTTTTGATTCATAACTCGCTACCAAATTACCTCTATAACAAGAAGATATGTTTCTCGCCTGATTAATTACTCATAGGGTGAATGAAGCCAGATTTTGTAGCTATTTATATTTTGCAAAGTTGGGCTTCATTGCTTCTTCATTAACTATACTTTTCATAAAGATTTCAATAAGATTGTTCAGTATGAGCTTGGCAGAATTTCTTAATATTTACCTGGATATTTACTGTCATAATGTTTATTTTGGGCTATATAAATTAGTCTGAATGTTTTTGAAGAACATCTTATAGCTGTAGGTTGGATTGTTCGCGTCAGCGTTACGGAGTAATGGAACAAAACTCAACAAGGTGGCGAAAATGTTGGGTTTCCTTTGTCAACCCAACCTACGTGATTTAGGATGTGAAGAAAATGGTTCAAAAATAGAGGAAATGATTTTTTTAAGTTTGTATTTACTAATACTGTTAGTAGAATATTTTTATCTAATTAGAAAATATTTGCAAATAGGAGGTTAATGAAGCTAATAATAATGGGTGCTAATTGATTATTATTCTTATTGAATGGGGTATTTTTAGACGCATTAATTGATATTTATTGAGAAAATAACTTTAAACACAATTCTGGAAACCTTTGATTAATCAGCTTTTTATCCAAGCACACTAGATAAATTTATCAATAAGTAATATCATTTAATAGTTTAAAATAAGCAAAAATAAATAATATTATTTAGCAGGTCATCAAAATTTGATAAAAAAGTTAACTTTTGTGATTGAAAAAATGAAATATCAGGCTAGTATGAAGATTAAAGGATTAACTAACATCTAGCTAAAATTGCTGAGGTTTTATTCATGGCTACATTAACAGGATTGACCTTTGGAGGTACTGCTTGGACTCCTAAATTTGCCCAAGAAATAGATAAAGAGAAATGTATCGGTTGTGGCAGATGTATGAAAGTTTGTGGTCATAAAGTTTTGGGCTTAATGCCTTTAAACGAAGAAGGTGAATTTGTAGAAGATGAAGATGAGGAAGAAGTAGAACGGAAAGTAATGGTTGTTACTAACCCAGAAAACTGTATTGGCTGTGAAGCTTGTTCTCGAATTTGTTCTAAAAATTGTTATAGTCATGTAACACTAGACAAATAACATCTTTGGTAATGTTTAACGATGTGATGTCCTGCAAAACATCGGTTATTTTGGTTAAGTCTATAGGCAAGGTAATTAGAGGGGAATCTTAATATTTACCGTAGTCGGTTAAAAGGTTTGCAGTAAACAGAAACGTAAATCGTAAGTTGCTATCATCTAAAAAAATCATACTTGCTAATATTTTTTCTGCTGCTATTTGATTTATGAAAATATCAACCTCTTAGATCCTCGATTTCTTCAAGAAGTCGGGGATTTTGTGGTTATCAATATGAAAAAATATGGAAGTTTACCGATTTTTGATTAGATACAAGTTAGAACAGTAATAGTGAAAATATCAAAGATAATTTTGTCCTCAGAAAATAATTCTGTGGCTACCAAAGTCTATCTTTACTGACCGAAAAATTTCAGATTTTGGATTGGGAATTTTCGGGACAAGTTCCCCGCCTCTTCAGGGCGGAATTAATCAAAAACCACCAATCTAAAATCCTCAAGCTCTACACTTGTCTGGTGGAGTCAATGCAAAATCTGTTGACTCTGGTTTTACTACTATTTACAAAGCAGGTAGCATTTATGCAAAAAGTTCCTGTTTCGCTGTGGACACTGTTAGCTGGGATGATCATAGCCCCTATCAGTATCTGGGTTGGTCAAAATCATCATTTATTACCGGAAGCAGCATCGCAACAAGCGCCTTTGGTGGATGGTTTTTTCAATATCATGTTAACAATTGCGGTTGCTCTTTTCTTAATTGTTGAAGGGACGATTCTGCTGTTTCTAGTTATCTATAGACGACGCAAAGGAGATAACTCTGATGGTACACCTGTAGAAGGTAACTTGAGTTTAGAAATTTTTTGGACGGCAATTCCTACGGTAATTGTGATTGTTTTAGGTATTTATAGTGTTGATATTTATAACCAAATGGGTGGTTTTGGTGTGGGTAGTCATCCTCACCATGAGTCAGCAGGTGCTATGAATGTTAGTCAAATAGCTAATATTGGGATTGGTGAAAATCCGCAAACCAAAAATAAACCGGCTGATTTGGTTGTAGATGTTAAGGGTATACAATTTGCGTGGTTATTTAATTACCCTGTAAGTGGTATTTCTGCTGGAGAATTGCACGTTCCTATCGGTGCTGATGTGCAATTGAATTTATCCGCAGATGATGTGATTCATTCTTTTTGGGTTCCCCAATTTCGTCTGAAACAAGATGCTATTCCTGGAGTTCCTACACAACTGCGATTTACAGCTACAAAAACTGGTACTTATCCGGTAGTTTGTGCAGAATTGTGTGGTGGTTATCACGGTTCAATGCGATCGCAAGTAATCGTCCATGAACAAGCAGATTATGATGCTTGGATGAGTGAAAACCAGATTGCCCAAAAGCAAGATATGAATCATGCTGTAGCAGTTAATCTGGAGAATTTATCTCCGTCAGAATTTCTTGACCCCTACATTCACAATTTGGAAGTAACTCCAGCAGATCTTAAGTCATTAGTTATGAGTCATTAGTAATTAATAGCTAATAACTGAAAACTGACAAAAGACAACTAACAAAAATATGACACAAGTAAATTTTCCAGTTAATCCCCCACCTGATGCAAGCGAATCACCAACACGGTTGATTACTCACTCTCATCCCCCAGCGTGGAAAGTTAGAGATTATTTCACATTTAATACTGATCACAAAGTTATTGGGATTCAATACTTGGTGACAGCCTTTGCATTCTATCTAATTGGTGGGTTAATGGCGATCGCCCTTCGCGCCGAATTAGCTACACCGGACTCGGACTTTCTTGATCCAAATCTGTACAATGCCTTCATGACAAATCATGGCACAATCATGATTTTCTTGTGGATTGTTCCCAGTGCAATTGGTGGATTTGGTAACTATCTAGTCCCATTAATGATGGGTGCTAGAGATATGGCTTTTCCTAAATTAAATGCGATCGCCTTTTGGTTAAATCCCCCCGCCGGATTATTATTATTAGGTAGTTTTATCTTTGGTGGTTCTCAATCAGGTTGGACAGCTTACCCACCATTAAGTCTAGTTACCGCCAACAACGCCCAAACAATGTGGATTTTAGCGATTGTTTTGGTAGGAACTTCTTCAATTTTAGGTTCACTTAACTTTGTCATCACCATTTTGATGATGAAAGTTCCCAGCATGAAATGGGATCAAGTTCCCCTGTTTTGTTGGGCAATTTTAGCAACTTCTATCCTTGCCCTTTTCTCTACTCCTGTATTAGCAGCCGGTTTAGTTTTGCTGTTATTTGATATTAACTTCGGCACATCCTTCTTCAAACCAGATGCAGGTGGCAACGTCGTTATTTACCAACATTTATTTTGGTTTTATTCCCATCCGGCGGTTTATTTAATGATTCTGCCGATTTTCGGGATTATGTCCGAAATTATTCCCACCCACGCCCGGAAACCGATATTTGGTTATAAAGCGATCGCCTTTTCCACAGTCGCCATTTGTGTCGTTGGTTTATTCGTTTGGGTTCACCATATGTTCACCAGTGGCACACCCGGTTGGATGCGGATGTTCTTCACCATTTCCACACTCATAGTTGCAGTCCCCACAGGTGTGAAAATCTTCGGTTGGGTAGCAACTCTCTGGGGAGGAAAAATCCGTTTCACCAGCGCCATGTTATTCGCCATTGGATTACTTTCCATGTTCGTCATGGGCGGTTTAAGCGGCGTAACAATGGGAACAGCCCCCTTTGACGTTCATGTTCACGACACCTATTATGTAGTCGGTCATTTCCACTACGTCTTATTTGGTGGTTCAGTCTTTGGGATTTACGCAGGTATCTATCACTGGTTTCCCAAAATCACCGGCAGAATGATGAACGAAACCTGGGGACGAGTTCATTTTGTCCTCACCTTCATCGGCACAAACCTCACATTCCTACCCATGCACAAACTAGGGTTACAAGGAATGCCCCGCCGAGTTGCCATGTATGACCCCCAATTTACCAGCTTAAACCAGCTTTGCACCATTGGCGCAATCCTTTTGGGTATTTCTGTCATTCCCTTCGCCTTAAACGCCATTTTCAGTTGGAAAAACGGTGAACTCGCAGGTGATAACCCCTGGGAAAGTTTAACTTTAGAATGGACAACCTCTTCCCCACCCATCATTGAAAACTGGGAAGTTCTACCCGTTGTTACTCATGGACCTTATGACTATGGTCATGATCAAGGTTAATAAAGTGATTTTTGGGTAAATGAATTACATTTTTTTCTCACGCAGAGTCGCAGAGTCGCAGAGAGAAATTGTAGGTTGGGTTAAGCTATCGCGCAACCCAACAAACTTCCAAAAAGTTGGGTTTCTTGACATCAACCCAACCTACATCTATTCATCATTCAGTAGGAATAATAATATGACTGCAATTACACCAATTGAACATCATAGCGACGGACATGAAGAACATCCAGATTTACGAGTGTGGGGTTTAATCACATTTCTCGCTTCTGAATCATTAATGTTTGGTGGATTTTTTGCCACCTATTTGTTTTTTAAAGGGACTACAGCAGTTTGGCCACCAGCAGGAACAGAAGTAGAATTATTTATCCCAGCCATTAACACGATCATCCTCGTTTCTAGTAGTTTTGTCATTCACTTTGGTGATATGGCAATTAAAAGAAATAGTGTGGGTTGGATGCGGTTTTGGTATTTTATCACCGCAATTATGGGGGCTGTATTCCTAGCTGGTCAGGTTTATGAATACATGAATTTAGGTTATGGATTCACTACCAATGTTTTCTCTAATTGCTTTTATTTAATGACAGGCTTTCACGGTTTGCACGTCTTTATTGGATTGTTATTAATTTTGGGTGTATTATGGCGTTCTTTCCGTCGTGGTCATTATTCTGCTACTAAACATACAGGCATCGAAATGGCGGAAATTTACTGGCACTTTGTGGATATTATTTGGATCATTCTCTTCACATTGGTGTACCTGCTCAACATTTTGTAAATATAGGTAATGAGTAATTCTCAATGATGAATTACTCAAATCCTGAAAACCTTGATTTAGACATTTTCCTGATCCTGTAAATCCTTAAATCCTGGATATCCTGATTCACACATTTTCCTTATGCAAAAATTTGTGATGCTTGCAAGTTTAGACTATTAAATTGTGGAGATAAAACTAAATAATCACCAGCAAAAATCCCAATCTCATGATAAATTTCGTTAATTAACTCTAAAACTAATATGCTTTGGGTTTGGGGGTCAATAATCCAATATTCAGGAATACCACAATCTTGATATTGTAGACGTTTGGCAATGAAATCTCTATCTCTTTGTAATTCCCCAGGACTAACAACTTCAACAACTAATAAAGGTGGTAACATTGATAGACGAATAGTGTTCCGATTTGCTAATTGTTGAATATGCTCTTCTCGAATAATAGTCAGGTCAGGATAACGGTTTCTCGGTTCTCCTCTGACTTCCAACTCTAAACCATGTCCTCGCACTCTATCAATCCCTATTAACAATGCAAAGATTAAGAAAAGACGATTGGCAATTTGCACATTAATTCCTGATTCTGGTGGCATTTCTATTAACTCTCCATTAAATAATTCATAAAGTTTGTCCGTACCATCATCATAAGATAAATATTCTTCAAAGCTTTGAAATTGATGTTTAACTTGTAGCATCAGAGTTACTCCATCTATTGTCTTAGTTAGATTTTAACACTCTTGATTTCTCTTTACGTCTCTGCACGAAATTAAATGTAATTCACTCAGGAATTAAGCAGTGAGACAGAATTAATTACACAATGTCATTGCGTTAGCGTTGCGTGGCGTTAGCCATATGGAACGAAGTGAAATGAAGTAATTGCAAGGGTTGTGATTGCTTCCCTTCGCTCGCAATGACTGTAAATATTTTTGTCCAATTATTTATGTAAGTGAAAAAGCTGGTAGGGGTTGAGAATTACGATTTATCCCTACGAATATATTATCTGGTAGCGTAGCGCAAGCCATACCAGGATGTTCTTGTCTATCCTTATGCAAAAATTTGTAATACTTTTAAATTTAGACTATTAAATTGTGGAGATAAAACTAAATCATCACCGGAGAAAATCCCAATCTCATGATAAATTCCATTAATTAACTCTAAAACTAATATGCTTTGGGTTTGGGGGTCAATAATCCAATATTCAGGAATACCACAATCTTGATATTGTAGACGTTTGGCAATAAAATCTCTATCTCTTTGTAATTCCCCAGGACTAACAACTTCAACAACTAATAAAGGTGGTAACATTGATAGGCGAATAGTGTTCCGATTTGCTAATTGTTGAATATGCTCTTCTCGAATAATAGTCAGGTCAGGATAACGGTTTCTCGGTTCTCCTCTGACTTCCAATTCCAAACCATGTCCCCGCACTCTTTTATAACCCAAGAGAGAGACAAATTGAATTAATAAAAATGTAGCAATTTGCACATTGATTCCTGATTCTGGGGGCATTTCAATTAACTCTCCATTAAATAATTCATAAAGTTTTTCTGTACCATCATCATAAGATAAATATTCTTCAAAGCTTTGAAATTGATGTTTAACTTGTAGCATCAGAGTTACTCCATCTATTGTCTTAGTTAGATTTTAACACTCTTGATTTCTCTTTACGTCTCTGCATGAAATTAAATGTAATTCACTCAGGACTTAAGCAACTGGCATATTGGTAGGGTGCGTCAGATTGCATAAATCTTGCAAATAAATAGATTGTTGGTATCTGACGCACCCTACAACAGATTTTTAGTGTGACACTTCTATCACTTACCAGAAAATTGTAGACCTTCACATTAGCGATCGCCCCAATTTTGCTATAATCATGATCACTTCAATGTAATCGGTTACAACATGATGATTACCACTGTTGAGCGTCGTTATAGTTTAGATGAATATCGCGCCATTGAAGAAAAAGCTGAAGGGCGCAACGAATATCATGATGGAGAAATTGTACCAATGTCTGGAGGATCACTCAACCACAGCCGTATAGGTGGCAATATTTTTGCATTTCTCAAATTTTTGCTACGTGATAGTAAATTTGAGCCAATTAATAGCGATTTACGCTTATGGATTCCTGAATATAAACGCGGATTATATCCAGATGTGATGGTTTTTGCAGGTGAACCGCAACTAAATGAAAATCGCAATGATGAAGTTTTAAATCCTATTTTAATTGTGGAAGTATTATCTCCTTCAACAGCAGATTATGACCGCAAAAGCAAGTTTCGGATGTATCGTTCAATTAGCAGTTTCTGTGAATATTTATTAGTTGAACAAGATGAATCTTTCATCGAGAAATATAGTAAACAATCTCAAGGTTGGTTGTTAAGTGATTTTAATAATTTAGAAAAATCTATTTTTTTGGAGTCAATTGGGGTTGAATTACCGATAGCGGAAATTTATCGCGGTGTTGTTTTTGGGTAAGTAGTGATTGATCATAGGCTATAATAAGTTATTATTACTTTAATTAAGTATAAATAGTAAAACTATATGAGATTAGACTTTGTAGAATATTGTCAGGATAAAGATTTGCCAAGCGAGTGGCGTTTAGATGGTTGTCAATTAGGTAATGTCAACTTAATTGTTGGTAAAAATGCCTCTGGTAAATCGAGAATTCTTAGAAGTATTAAATTTTTATCAGATTTTCTATCTGGTGAAGAAAAGCTTAGTAGACTTGATGGTAGGTTAAGAGAGTGGAAACTAACTTTTGATTCTCATAACGAAGATAATAAAAAAGTCTACATATTGAAAGTTGAGAATAGTCTAGTAATTGAAGAAAGTTACACTATTGGATCTAAATTTTACCTCAAGAGAGATAAATCAGGTGAAGGTAAAATTTGGGCTAAACAATTAGAAAAAGAAATTGATTTTCAAACACCTACTAATGAAGTCGCTGCTTTCCATCGAAGAGATTCTATCCAGCATCCTTTTTTTGAAGAAGTTTACACTTGGTCAAGTTTATTGAGGTATTACGAATTTGGAACAGATTTAGGCAGAAGTAGTCTTGATGTAATTAACACCGAAAGCGTTGCGATAATCAAAAAAAATATAAACTTCAAAAATAAAGATCATGTAATTCGCATATTCAAATTAGGAGAAAAAGAGTTAGGAGAGAGTTTTATTGAATCTATCAAATCAGATATGTTATCTGTTGGTTACAGAATAGATGAAATTGGTACTAAAACGCCAGCAACTTCAATTTTTCAAGAAGGTAAATCCTACTTGCTAGAAGTAAAACCGCAATATATTTATGTTCAAGAAAGTGATTTAAAAGATAAAACTGAACAATCAATAATATCTCAAGGGATGTTTAGAGTATTATCTTTAATTATTCAAGTAAACTACTCACTGTTAGCTAAAAATCCTAGTTGTATTTTAATAGATGATATTGGAGAAGGACTCGATTTTGAAAGATCATCAGCGATGGTTAAGTTGCTTATTAGCAAAGCACAAACTGGATTAGTTCAGCTAATTATGACTACCAATGACAGATTTATTATGAATGGTGTTCCTTTGGAATATTGGTCAGTGATTGAAAGGACACCAGGATTAGCTAAACTTCATAACATACATAATTCAAAGGAAATATTTGATGATTTTAAATTCACTGGGTTAAACAATTTCGACTTTTTTGCAACTCAATTCTATATTGAGGGGTTTGGTAATGAGGAAAATATAGAATAGTGAAAAAATTAGCTATTTTTGTAGAGGGTAAAACAGAACAGATTTTTGTCGCAAAGTTGCTGAGAGAAATTGCTGGAAAATTTCAGATTTCCATAGAGATTAAATCTCGGCAAGGAATTAACTTTGATAAAGTAATAATGAAAGATTCTGTCACTTCAGAAACAAAATTTTATGTATTAATTTATAACTCATGCCGTGATGAAAGTGTTGTTTCAGACATGAAGGAGTGGTATCATTGTTTAACTGAAGATGGCTATGATAGAGTAATAGGTTTAAGAGATGTTTATCCAATATCCATAGCTGACAAATCTAAGTTGGAAAGAGGTTTGAACCTTGCTAATAGTGTTCCTAGTTTGGGAGAATTTGTCGGATATATTGATAAATTCATGATTTCTTCATGAATATGATAAGTAGTGAGACAGAATTAATTACACAATGTCATTGGGAATGGAACGAAGTGAAATGAAGCAATCGCAAGGGTTGTGATTGCTTCCCTTCGCTCGCAATGACTGTAAATATTTTTGTCCAATTACTTATATGAATAAATGTATTTATGTTAATAGTCTAAAAATATACAAAAATATCTTCATATCACAAATTTTTATCTACCCAATGGAGGAATCAAGACGTACCCAATAAGTATTAAATAATTAAACATTCCGATCACCTGACGAACTTTAACAGTATATCCCTTTGTTTGCACTATACAAACAAGGGATTTTTTTATGCAAATTCGTAAATGATACCAATTGTAGATGATAATCATCAATTTATATGTCTTAGGGGGGACTGGATTAAACCCGAATAAATATTAAATATTAAATAGCCCGATTACCCTACCGGACTTTAGCTCCAAATCCTCTCTTGTCATTACCCGATAAGAGAGGTTTTATTCACATTTTTCAAAATTGATATATTACCAAAATTTGTCTACATATTAAAAATAATGCCCCGACCATAATAAATATTAATGTTATTTTTCCCCCAGGAACTAGGGTTTGATAGTTACCATTAGCAAATTCTGGTGTTTGACTTTGTTTCCAACTCATTAGTGCTGGCATAATTCCTCCGAGAATGGAAACACTAAATGCTCCCGTGTATTCTAAAGCATGAAAAAAGATATTAGGATTAAATGTTCCTAAACTCAGAGGTGGAAGCAACACTAAGGAATAGAGAGGTAAACGAGAAATTTCGCTTTTGGTAATGATGGAAATATCTTGAAAAAAGTCTGCTAAACCATAGGTAATACCTATAAATGATGTCACAATTGCAAATTCAGAAAAAATTGATAATAAGACAGCAAACCATTCTCCTGATTGACCAGTTCGCAGAATTTGCAGTGGATCAAATACGCTCTCATTTGCGAAATTATGCGATAAAATATCTGGAGTCATACAGCCTAAAATAACAGCATTCCAAGCTAAAAACATGAATAAGGGAATTAATGAACCAATAATCATAGATTGGCGAATTTTATTAATGTCTCCTTCTAATTGAGTTACAACCAGTGGAATAATACTGTGAAAGAACATTGCTACATATATAATAGCAATAGCATTACCAATAGATTGCCAATTTTGTACTAGAAGTTGAGAGTTTTGAAATTGCATTCCTCCTAATATTAATAAACCCAAAAAAGTAATTAATAAAATAATAATGAATATACCATTTATTCTTTCTATCAATCTATCTTTACCCCAATACATTAGGCTACCAAATACGAGAAAAAAACTGACTGTTCCTACCCACTGAGGTGAAATATACTCTAATTCCCAAACTTTATCAACTGTGGTTGTTAAAATTTTGCCACCTTCAGTCATATATGCCACTAACAGGGCATAGTGGTTAAATACATAGGCAATTCCGGCAATTCTCGCTCCTGGTTTACCGAGAATCTTTTCTATGATTGCTAATAAACCTATATGAGAAATACCCTCAAATCTCATCACATTTAAAGTCAATTCTGCAATTAATAAACCGGAAGTTAAAGTATACAGCCATACAGTAACAAGTAGGATTGTGGATGGTATAATCCCCGATGGTAAAGTTACAGCAGGTAATCCAATAATCCCCGCCCCAATGGTAGTTCCGACAATTAAAGCTGTATTTCCTAAAACACTACCGGGTTGATGTTGAAATTTATGATTATCAAATTTTAGATGGGAAAATAATCGCGTTACTGTTTGTTCTTTTTTATTCATAAGTGCAGGTAATTAGTGTTATTGAGATTATTTATATCCCCGACTTCTTGAAGAAGTCGGGGATATTGTCTTGTGGTTAATTAAACAAATTTTTTGGTAAACTCACATATTAAGTCTACTCTACCTTTACGTAACATGGCTGGATCTAATCTTTCCGTGGTATTACAAGTCATTAGTATGACCAATTTCTGTTGCATTTGAATACCAGATTCGTCAATTATACTTTGGTATAATGTCCCATCTAATAAGGCTAAAATATGCTCGGTTTTGTTGTTATATTGTGCTACTTCTGAAGCTCGATCTTGAGCTAAATTATCAGCTTCGTTGATGATAATACAAATCTTTTCTAAATATGTTGGCGGCACAAAGTTAGTGATGGCATCATGATCTAAAATGAAAATTACATATCCTAAAGGGACAAGAATTTCTTTAGCAACACTTTGTGTCCATGCTGTTTTCCCTGTACCTGGTGCGCCATGTACTACAACGGCTAATTGATTTTGATCTAAAATTGTTTGTTGAACTATGTCAGTAAAATCTTGAATATCTTGGGGAAATGTTGGTAATGAATACTGACTATGAACTTTCCCAACACGACTTTGATATCCACTCAGCATGACTGCTAGATCATAGGTGGCTTTATTAATTAATGGCTTGATATTTTTAGCCATTAAAGTATAATTTCTTCTGCCTCTTTCATAAGCTTCAATTTGTAACCAAATATCATGTTCTGACCAGTAGGCATAAACTGTATTAACCACATCTAGTCTTTCCCAGTTTACAAATTTTTCAACGGGGAAATAAAAGTCTCTTTCTGAGTAATATTGGGTGATAATATCAGGACGTTCTAATAGTTTTAAAACTCGTAAGACGGTTATTTCTTGGAGAAGATTCAGGACGTAATCAATAGGAATACTGTTGCGGCTGACAAATTGGACTAGGGGTGTTTCTGTGGTTAAAAAGTCTTTATGGCGCTGTTCTGGGGTGAGCATATCTGGTGTAATATAATTCCAATATTTTTGGAATTCACCACGGGTGTAATCTGAAGCTAAATTTAAAATATTTGCCCACCAAGCATATTCTTTTCTCGCTAAAGCATCAGCATAATAACTGGCTAAATTAATACTTTTCTGGGTTAATTCTTGAGTGTCGTGGAATAGAATTTTACCGAAGTATTCCCAATCAAAATCTCTGTGAAATGGTCGCCAACCACTAGATAACAAGTGTTGAAAGTTCTTATTGGTGTTATTACTTTCGTTGGTTCGGAAATAGTCAAAATCCATAGTCAAATTATTCTCTGTTGAAACAGGCAATGATGCACAACTTTTTAATCACACTTATAAAGTAGATGCCGAAAACCCTTGAAGATGCGTTCTCCTAAGTCGAACGCATCTGGGCTTCAGACAAGGGATGAAGGCTAGTACCGCAAGGCGGAAGTCAAAAGTCAAAAGTCAAAAGTCAAAATGAAGACAGCATAGGCTTTTGGAGGATTTAGAATGGTTGGTTTATTTACGCCGTTTTGTACTAGTTGCTTTCCTTTATCCTGCAATGACGTTAATTTGAAAATTTGAAATTATTTCAAATTTTAATCCATATTCGTGATACAATCAAATTGTCACTAAAGACATAAAAAGCTACCGGGGGACTCTCGGAAAGTTACGCTTGTCAGATATGATTTCGCCCGCCAAGTCCGACGAAATCAGGGCAAGAACCCAAATATTTAAGGAACCAATCCTGAAACTGGGATAACTGAGGGATATAGACTGAAACTCTCTATAGAATCTCCACGTCTTTAGACCGGAGAGTGTCAAGTAACATACTATAGCATTACACCAAAAGGTTTTGCTGCTTAATGCTGATGGCGTAGCCTGTCCTTAGAGGTTGTTGGAAAAGTATTAGATGAAACCGATAATCTCCAGAAACCTAATGCCTATTGCATATCGCTGGATAATTTAGGTCAATTTGCCTAAATTGCGAGAAGATTTAAAGTAGCTAGTTTATACAAAAAGTCAGGGTTGAAATTGCTAAATATTATTCCACTCCTATTGCTACTTGTCCAAGTACCGGCAACGGCGATTTTGCTTTCCCGGTTGCTGAAGGGTCCTAGACGTGATCCAGCTTTAACACCACAACAGCCAACACCGGAACTTTTAGGCAGTGTGAGCGTGGTTGTACCGACGTTAAATGAGGCGTTGCGGATTGGTCCGCTTTTGGCTGGTTTGACTCGCCAAAGTTATGAGGTTCGGGAAGTTATTGTGGTTGATAGTCGCTCTCAAGATGGTACTCCCGATTTGGTAAAAACCGCAGCAGCGACTGACCCACGCTTTCGGGTGATGACGGATGATCCTTTACCTTCTGGGTGGGTGGGTCGTCCTTGGGCGTTGCATAATGGTTTTTTGTTCAGTTCTGAGGGGAGTGAGTGGTTTTTGGGTATGGATGCAGATATCCAACCTGATGCTGGTTTGGTGGCGAGTTTGGTGCAAACTGCGATCGCTAAAGGTTATGATTTGGTATCTTTATCACCGCAGTTTATTCTCAAGTATCCGGGGGAATGTTGGTTACAACCGGCTTTGTTAATGACGTTGTTGTATAGATTTGATCCGACGGGGATTTATACTGAACAACCGGAACGGGTAATGGCTAATGGTCAGTGTTTTTTGTGTCGTCGGTCTGTGTTAAAGGCTGTGGATGGTTACACCAGCGCGAAGGGTTCTTTTTGTGATGATGTGACTTTGGCGCGGAATATTGCCGCTAAGGGCTTTAAGGTGGGCTTTTTGGATGGGGCTAAGGTGCTAAGGGTGAGGATGTATGAGGGGGCGTGGGAAACTTGGAACGAATGGGGGCGCAGCCTTGATTTGAAGGATGCTGCTTCTCCCGCTCAGATTTGGGGGGATTTATGGGTATTGTCGGCGGTGCAGGGTTTACCTATTTTGATTTTACTGGGTTATTTGTCGCTGCCTTCTTTGGTGCTTTCACTGCCGGCGCTACTGTTGTTAGGATTGAATATATTTTTGGTGGTGATTCGCTTTGCCTTATTATTAGCGATCGCTCCCTCCTATGATCGGAAAGATGCCACTGGTGGTTGGTTATTCTGGCTTTCTCCGTTGGCTGACCCTTTAGCGGTGCTACGCATCTTTTTATCTGCATTTCACACTCCTAAGCAATGGCGCGGGCGGAAATATGGAGATTAAGGCTATTTAGGGCGCTGACTGAGGGTATCGCTCTTTATTCCAGTTTGTCTTGTGGGGAGGGAGCGATCTTAATCATGAAAAAATATCTTGGTTCTTAGGGACTTCCAATTAAAAAAATACCCAAAAATTTCTTGTGGTGCGGGACGAATTGCCCGCTAATCATCAAGGACGGGCAGGATGCCCATCCCACAAAATTGGGTAATTTATTTTTTGGTGTTCCCTTAAAGAACACAGGCTATTATAATTAGTGTATCTGTAAATTCTCTACATTTATTTGCTCTATGGATTTATTAAACATCTGCACAAAGGGCATTTTTTGAGAGGAGAAGTGATGACAACAATTAAGTGACGTTATACTATATATAGTTCTAACTTAAAATAACATGAGCGATCGCCCAGTTCAGATCACCCTCCATAAGCGCGTTCAATCTGCTTTGGATGCACTTTCCCCTCAAGAAAAACAAACTGTATCTCAAACTTTGATGAATTTAGCTAATGCTGGGATAGAAACAGCAATATCAGCTAATTTCATTAAAAAGCTGAAGATAGATGAACCACTCTATTTACTGCTAATCAATCCCAACTTGAGAGCAATTTTAAATATGGACAATCCCGATGAAATTAAAGTTTTAGATTTGATGACTCACGATAGGTTAGAAATTTTTGCGGCAGCAAATAGCTAACTTTAAGTATAACCCATGAAAGATTTTATTAAACTTGACTTTAATCCCCATATTGCTAGAAGTCAACTTAGAGAACTCCGCTACCTATTAGACAAAAATAAGTCTTTATCTGAAAAAGATGGTATTGTGCCCTTTTTCAGGGATAATCATCATTTATCAGCATTTATTGGATCTTATCATCCCAAAATTAATAGATTTAATCGTCTGGCATTTGAGTATGACATATTTGGAGATTTTGCGGCTGACTTAGTAATTGGAGATTCTATTAAAAAATCCTATTGTTTTGTGGAGTTTGAAGGTGCTGCATCTAACAGTATATTTGTCTCTAAATCTGGAAAAAATACTCCTGAATGGTCTTCCAGATTTGAAAAAGGATTCAGCCAGATTTTAGATTGGTTTTGGAAACTGGACGATTTAGAAAAAACAGATGCTTTTGAAGATAGGTTTACTGCCAGAAATATTGACTATATGGGATTGCTAATTATTGGCAGAAATGAGCATTTAGAACCTAGAGAAAAAAAGAGGCTGGAATGGCGACAGAAAAACCTGATCCTAAATTCTAAACAAGTCTACTGTATGACTTTTGATGAATTATATGATGATCTGTTATTCCGACTTGAAAAGTATCAGTTGGCGGCGGAAGTAGACAATTAAACGTACACACAAGTTATCGAATCACCATTATTCCTCAAATTACCCCACCCTAACCCTCCCCGATGCTTTGGGGAGGGAACTAACCCACCTTCCGCACCCTAAACTGTCACACAACGAAAATTGGTCGTTTGGAGATTTGGGACTGTCGAACTGCTTGCAGCAGCGCTTCGCTATCGCTATCTGAAATTTCCCAATTTTTGTATAAAAATTATCCTTTAAGGTATTCAAAAATCCGAAATTACCGATTGTGACACCAGGGGGTGCGGAAGGTGGGAACTAAAAGAGCTTGAGCAGCTTCTAGCTCCGCGATCGCTCCCTCCTATGATCGGAAAGATGCCACTGGTGGTTGGTTATTCTGGCTTTCTCCTTTGGCTGACCCTTTAGCGGTGCTACCCATCTTTTTATCTGCATTTCACACTCCTAAGCAATGGCGCGGGCGGAAATATGGGGATGATGTCGGCTAGAAAACCAGGTGATTAATAGAAAAATTCCCCTTGTGTCTGGGTACAGGCTAAAATTTTCAGTAAAAGCGTTTATTTTGGAACGAGGGGAACTTATGGCGATTAAAAAAGGAAATATGGTGCGGGCTATTCGGGAAAAGCTAGAAAATAGTCTAGAAGCACAGGCTAGTGATTCCCGTTTACCTAGTTACTTGTTTGAAACCCAAGGGGAAATTGTGGATATCAAGGGTGATTATGCTTTGGTGAAGTTTGGACAAGTACCAACGCCCAATATTTGGTTAAAGTTGTCACAGTTGGAAGAGTTTGCCTAATTTAGATGTCTGATAGAAATAGATATCTCCAAAAAAGTAGAGACGTTCCATGGAACGTCTCTACAAGGGTTCTGGAAAACGCAGATTTAATTTTCACCAGATAGTTAATTTTCCTCGTCGGCGGGGTCGCCATAGGGATCTTCACTGGCGGGACGAACATTGCCAAAGTTGCCTTGGTTGGCGGGGTCGCCATAGGGGTCTTCACTAGCGGGACGAACATCACCAAAGTTGCCTTGGTTGGCGGGGTCGCCATAGGGGTCTTCACTAGCGGGACGAACATCACCAAAATTTGCTTCGTTTAGATCATCACGAGGTGGACGGATTTCTTCTTGATCTCGTTTATCGCCTAACCCTACTAAAAAATCTTTCGCCTTTTGCAAAAAGTCGTTAACCATGATCTGTCTCCTTATTGTGTTGCCTCTGGTAGTTGAGTGAGATCCCGACCTGTGGTGCGTCCGTTATAGCCTTGGAATTCACTATACTTTTGCGCTTCTGATTCGGGAACACGAATACCATCTGGGGGAGGAGTTACCCAGTGAGCGCGGTTTTGCTCATCACGGTAATATACGCGCCCATTTTTGGAGAGATAATATTTGCCTTTTGCTCCTGTTCCTTGAGCGTTTTTTTGTTTGTTGTAGAGATAGTAAAGAGCGGCTGCT
>NZ_VILC01000052.1:0-10720 GCF_009712065.1 Aphanizomenon sp. UHCC 0183
ATTATAAATCTGGATATTATCGTCTTCCGTACCCGCATAAACATTCGTAATGGCATTAATTTTTTTAATGCGAATTGTATCAGCACCCGCTTCTGTGTTTAGGGTTGTTTGACCTGAATTACTTATGAGAGTGAGTGCATCATTACCACTGCCGGTGTTGAAGTCTAATGTACCAGCAGTAAAGTTATTAGTGAGATTAATAGTATCTGCACCAGAACCGAGTTGAACAGCTAAAGCTTCAATGGTGCTATATTGCAGACGACTACTTAAACCCAATCCGTCAACGTAGGTATTATTTACCGTCACATTTTGGTTATAACTACTGGTATTACTAGAGTAGTTGAGATTTAATTTATCGCTACCTGCATTACCTTTAATACTGAAGTTTAAGTTACCACCAATATTGCTGACACTGGGATTAATCAAAGTGACAGTATCATTACCAGAGCCTAAGATAATACTGTATTCTTCAAAGTCTTGAGTGTCGAAACCTAAATCAATTGTCAGGTCAAGGTCATCTGTGCGGGTGGAATAGTCTTGGCCAATGACATCATAACCAGTATTACCATCAACTACTAAGTTTGCAGTAACGCCTGAATTGGGATTGATCACATCATTACCAGAACCAAATTTAATGTTAATGTCCTGAAATTGACTGTAGTTAATAGTTGCACCTAAACCGACGATTTGGGTTGAACTTACGGTGGCAGAACGACCAACTGTATCGCCGCTATTATCAATATTGAGGGCATTTGTGCCACTACCACCATTAACAGTAAATGTTCCTGTCGAGCCACTGTAAGGAGAACTAGAACTACCTAAATTGATGGTATCGTTATCATTACCTGTGTTGATGGTTACGCCTGTAGAAGTGATATAACCGTAAATTCCGACCGTACTACCAACGCCCACATCTGTTGTACCTTGGTCTACAGTAATTTGGACTGCACCAGAAGTCTTAATTGAAGCGTTGTTCAGTGTGAAGTTGTCTCCTGCGGTTAAAGTGATGCTACTACCCTGAATATCGCTGTTAATGGTCAAATCATCGCCACTACTAGCAGATTCTCCTGCACTCAAGGTAATGGTACCAGATGTGGTGATACTTTCGCTAATTGTCAAAGGACTATGGGTAGCAATATTAATATTACCACTGTTCAAACTAACTCCATTAACACTCAATGCACCGTAATTATCCACATATACATCACCGCTACCACTGGGAACAGTCAGGCTATTAGCAGTCATTTGTAGACTATTGCTACTACTACCAATACCACTACTAGAAGTCAAACTAACAGCATTAGCTTGAATATCTCGTGAGTTGTTACCTCCGAGGATTCCTGTACCTGTGAGAGTCACACTTCCATCAGTTTGAACTTGATTGAGAGTCAGAGTCCCAGTGGAGTCAACTCGGATGTAACCGTTACCCATTGCTGTGGCTGTCAGGTTGGTTGATACTGTGTCAATATCAATGTTTTTCAGGGCTGTAACTTCAATCGTCCCCGCATTTAAGGTTGTACCCTCAGCCGTGGTGACACTACCACCAATAAGGCTATTGCCATTATAGTAACCCGTAGAACCAACAACTAGTTTAGATGTGCTAGGTGAACCATTAAAGACTAAATCAGCACCCATGCTAATTTCGACATAACTAGCAGTAGCTAACATTTGCTGGAAGTTGATATTACCTAAGTCTTTTTGGGCGTTGAGGATGAGGTTAGTTGCAGTGACGTTAAATTCGCCGACAGATTGTGCTAATTCAATACCACCTGCTAACTTACTTACTGTTTTCGATTTCAGGTTCAAGCCACTACTAACTGCGGTAAAGAAGATTTGTACGTCAGTATAATTAGGGTTTTGTGCGACTACATTATAGTCAGACTCGGTAGTATAGATAATTTCATTAACAGGAACTTGACCTGCTATATTTTTGGTGACAGAGTAAGCATAGTAACCAGAACTATAGTTTCCAGATTGATTGATTTGACGACTATAAACTGTGCTGCTATCGGGAGATTCTTGATAATAAACTCGTTCACTACCATCGAAGACATTATTATTGTCAGTGTCATCGAAGTAAGCATACATACCGCTTTGGGTTTCCCGTTCTTGGTAAGAAACGGTATTTAATACGGGTGCTAAGGTGAGACTATCTTTTTGTGCTTGTGTGAGAGCCGTTAGAGCAGTGTTATAAACCGTGGCTTGGGAAATATCAGCGCTATCGAGATAATAGGTCGTGTTGGTGTAGATATCTCGATACTGATAATAACCTGCATAAGTACCAGAGCTTTGTAAGTTACCTCGTGCCACTAAATTAATGATAGTTTCTCCACCAGGAGTCTTAGCAGTCAGATTAGCAAAGGATTCAGGCGAAATGATGATGTTATCTGAACCTACTTCAAAGGTGAGATCATTTGTCTTGATGATGGGTATACGCACACCACCTTGGACTACACCACTATCACCGCCATTAAGGGTGAGGTTAATAGCATCTAGGGTAATGGTTGAGTCAATATCTAAGGTTTGGGTAGCTTGAAGAATTAAAGTATTGGCGCTCAGGGTTTTATCGCTACCAGCAGGATCAATGACCAAATCATCTTGTTTACTGACTAATTGGATAGTTCCTGAGCTAGTGGGAACGCTTAAACCAGAGTTAGTGCTTAACGTGCCTAAATTGGATAGATAAATACTACCTGCGTTAGATGTCATACTCGGCACATTTAAGGTGCGATTCGCGCCCGATGCTGATTTACCGATACCTTCAATGTTGATAGTTCCATCAGCAGTGGCGGTAATTTCCGATAAATCAACTTCTAACAAACCAATATCACTACCTGTAGCTGTGGCGGTAAGGTTAGCTTTAACAGCGACTAATTCAGCAATATTATCATTAGAGTTGAGTGCAAGTATGTCACCGCCATTATTCGCAGTCAGGTTAATCTGACTGTAGGAGATTAAGTTACTGCTACCGTCGTACTCACTATAAACTCCAGTGTCTATCTTGCCAATGGTCATGTTACCAGAAGAAGTTAGGTTGAAGGTATGCGCCTGAGAGTTGGTCGTTGATTGAACTAAGGTTGCAGTTAATGTCCCGCTATTGTTGAGGGTAAAGTTACCATTGCCAACTTGACCGGCAGTGAGGTTAAGATTACCAATGTTGTCAATATCTACGTTACCTGTGCCACCAACTTCAAAGCTGAGGTTGCTAACTTGGATGTAAAGAAGATCAACAGTACCAGCAGAATTAATATCTAAGCTATTGGCACTAATCCGGTTAGTATTATTGCGAGTGATGCTACCTGCGGAGAGAGTCATGGAAGTACCCGCAGATAAATCCAAGGCTGTATCAAGATCAAGAGTTAATGCACCGTTGGTTTTGATGTTGAGAAGATCAGCCGCTTTGAGTTTATCAACAGTAACAGTACCACCAGCCGTAATATTAATGTCGTTACCTGCACCTAATGCGGTGACATTTAATAATCGGATACCGCGAACAGAATCAATGTCAATATTACCGTTAGCTGTGGTAATTGTGGCTTGAACATCGGTAGTTGATTTCCGATCTACAACTAGGTCAATATTGCCGTTACTGCTGTTAGTCACATTCAAAGTTGTGGCTGTCAGGTTAGCATTAATACCAGATTTAGCATTGAGGTTCATGGTAGTAGCACTAATTAAACCATTTTGAATTACTCCATTAGTAACCAAATAGTTGTTAATGCTGCCCTGAGATGCAGTTAAATTGAGGGTTCCGGTAGTTAATAAACCAGAAGGTAAGTCAATCTTATTACCCGATGTTGTTCCCCCAGTTAAGGTAATATTGCCGTTTGTCCCTGTGGCGAGATAAGTATTAACATCACCTGTGATATTACCATTACCACCATTATTACCAGCCAAACCAGTAATTCCATTACCTGCATTCAGTAAGCCCTTAATAATTAGGTCATTACCTGCATTTAATTGGATTTGAGTTCCAGAGGTGGCGCTTGTCCCTGCGTTAATTGCACCGGCAAAGTTGATGTCACCTGTGGAGGATGTGCTGGTAATGGTAACTTTACCACTGTTGCTATTGGCGTATAGTTCGCTGGAGTCAAGTACAGTAACACTATTACCGGAAATAGTCAGGTTATTTTGGGCAGAAATATAGGCAGGTGCAGCTAAGGTATTACTTGTACTGCTGCCTGTGGGGAGTTTACCTTGGATATTAACTTGACCCAAACTGCTGATATTAATGTTACCTGTTGTCCCGTTAGCGGCCAGTTTACCTGTGATGCTGATGTTACCTGTGGCATCAATGGTAATACCGTTAGCTGCACTAATGGAGTCACCTGCAAATTGACCGTAAGCTTTTTGGTTAGATGAGGTTTGACGTTCTGTAACCCAAATGGTTTGATCTTCGGTGATGTTATCAGTACGCCATTTGGTCTGGGTGTCTATGGAAACACTTTTGAGTTGAATATTACGAGTTTCGTAACGGGGACGGTTATCGTAAATATTTTCTGCATTGCTTACCCATTGATATTGTAGGGTTTGGCGTTTGTCGTAGATGTTGTGCCAAATTGAAGTCCAGTCATATTCGTAGTTGTAGTAATCCTCGTAAACAATACCCCCATTCCCACCTACAGAGAAATTGAAAAAGCTTTCTGATGAACCATTAATCCTAAAGACGTAACTTGTTCCAGGGCTTTGTTCATAGTAAGTGCCATCGGGATTAGTGAGTTTTAAGTATTTTTGACTGTCTGTATTAGTAAGCGTGACTACTGTACTGATATTTGCTGATGAACCTCCAAAGAAATCGGCTCGAACACCAAAGTTACGCTGATCACTTAAATTGTAACCTGCAATAGTTTCTGTTCCAGAGTCACCTCCAACTATATCCTCCCCGATCATGTCAAGAGCAATGCCATCTTTATCTCCGAAATAAATTCGTTCGTTATATCGGCTATCGGTAACATGAATGTCATAGTCAGTGTTATCGCCTCCTCCAGACCAACTCATAACAGCACTGAAGTTAAAGGTCGCATTTCCTTCATTTGCCACCAACTGACTATAAAGCGTTTGCTCTAGGTATTGATTGCTTAAATCAGCACTTTCACTAAAGTATTCATTCACTGCGTATGCATTTCGCGAATCAACGTCATTGCTTTGAGCAAAGTCTGCATTATCAGCCCAATCAGGGGTACGAGAGTGATAGAGGTTGCTACGCGCAATTACACTGCTGCTGTCATTGTAGATAGTATATTCTCGTTGACCATTCCTGTCATAATTAACTGCCCAACGTCCAGCAACGTTATCAAAATCACCTACTCCTGTATAACGAGAGCGATCTTGAACATAATTAACAACGGCATGATCACGGTTTTTGCCTACTAATTCCTGCCAAGCTGAGGGCGTACCTTGAGAGACTACCCGCAGTATATTATTACGAACATCAGCTTCTGCACCAACAGGAACACGAATATATTTATTTTGTCTTGAGTCGGTAGAATTATTCCAGCCATCTATAGGTACATTAATAATGCTTCTACCTGTATTACCTGCCCAACTAGGATTCCAAGTCTGTACACTCGCATTACCGTTAATAGTTTGGTTAATCTTGGTGTTACTGTAACTGAAATCATACAATTTGTAGTAACCCAGTTTATCTAAAACTATCCACCTTTGTTCATCTGTGAGGTTTTCAAACACATGATCAACAGTAGGTTTAACAGATGCACTCCAGTCGACGTTATAGGTTGTTCCACCAATAATTAACTGACCACTAGCATTAACTGTATAGTCAACTTTATTGACAAAATATTCTCGTTCTATCTGCGTAGTGGGATTCCAGTAACTATCTTGGGTTAATGTGACATCCATTGTGTAGAACTTACTACCAACTCTGACGCTATCTGTACCGACTTGTTCTGTGAAAGTGCTGGGTATCCAGTTAACTACTTCTACCTGAATTGTGCCATCAGCAACTTGTCTTGTGCCAGTGACAACAGGTACAGTAACGGCGCGTTGAGTGATGAAGGGGATAGGTACTGGTTTTGTACCTGCGCCTAAAGCTGAGTCTGCATCAATGGTGACTGTTCCCCCTGCGAGAATGGTAGCAGTATTCTGAGCTTGTAATGTACCTGAACCATTAACTAAGACATTACCACCACTGAGTTGAGAACGGGTAATTGTGCCGCGAATGGTGCTGGGTGTCCAACTGGCGTTAATACCAGCCCGAATATCGAGGTTTTGGGCGGCTGTCACTAAAC
This sequence comes from Aphanizomenon sp. UHCC 0183, assembly GCF_009712065.1. Taxonomy (NCBI): domain Bacteria; kingdom Bacillati; phylum Cyanobacteriota; class Cyanophyceae; order Nostocales; family Aphanizomenonaceae; genus Aphanizomenon; species Aphanizomenon sp. UHCC 0183. Next base: position 6,249 of record NZ_VILC01000052.1, read on the forward strand.
CGTTAACAGTTAAATCGGTGACGACATTTAAACTAATATTGGTGCTGGCATCTAAGAAACCTTGTACTACTAAAGAATTAGCAATAACTTCCAAATTCTGATGGGAGTCAACCAAAGCACGGGATAAGGGGGCTTTACTCTTAGCAATAATCGCCTGACCTAATGCGTTAATTTGGATACTCGGATCAGTTGTGGTTGTTCCGCCACCGTAGGTTTGAATTAAGGCATTATTGGGACGGACTGCATTCAGTAGGTTGGTTTCTTGGTAATCCAGTAGGTAGAGATTATTACCTTTAATGACAACCTGACTCTTAGCGCCCACAGCATTGTCAATAAAGACATCACCTGCATTATTCTCACTGGTAATAAATACCTTATCTGGATTGACGCTAGTATCGTTAAGTGGTGCAATTTGACCGCTTAAAACCAGACCGGATTCAGCCGAAATATTGATGATACCGCTTGTGGCTGTTTCTAATGTACCGCCACCAACACGGGTGAGGTTAGCGGGGAGTTCGGCACTGGCAACGGGTGCAGCACCTACAGCTAGTACAGTTCCTGTCGCACTGACATAATCACCGTTAGCATTGATATAGAACCCAGAACTATTCACAAAACGTCCTTGAGGGTCTTGATAAATTAAGGGAGTTAGCATTAAACCGTAACCGGAAGCACCAACACCACCATCAACGGTAAGAACATCATCTGCTTTCAGGTAGCCGTTAATTAATAACATTCCTGCACTATCAATAGTGATGTCTGCACCGTCATCATAAGCCTGAATTAAACCATCAATTTCTACTTGTTTACCAGCAGTGATATTGATTTTGCTGTCGGTGCTATCTGCAAAAATCAGAGTTCCAGTTTCCGCAAACCTGGCTGTAGCATCACTCTTAATTGAACTTAGACTGTTCATGGTGAAGTCTAAGGTGCTGCTACCACCAGTAATATTAATGTTGATGTTACCTGTGGCGATCGCTGTTCCGCCTCTGGTGACGACTAAACCAGTGGTGTTATCTGCACCTGAACCACCAAATGTAACTAAATCTGCGGCGTTGAGATTAATATTGGCGGTTTTTCCTGTCCAGGTGACGGTGTTGTTAACGAGGTTTGCCCCGGCGAGGATTGAACCACCCACGTTGATAATATTACCAGTGACGTTAATATTGCTGTTGTCTGCACCACTGAAGAGACGCACACCAGAGTTAAGATTAACTGTCCCTGTACCGTTAATGGTGAGATTACCAATACTGGATAAATCAAAGCCTTGTTGTTGATATTTACCGTTAGTTAAGATGGTCCGACCAAAGGAAATACTACCGTTAGCATTGGTTTGGTTAATATTCAGGACTTCTCCTGTTCCCTGGACTAATATTTGACCGTTATAACCCTGAATTTGGTTAGCTGCGGTCATTTTCACTGTTCCTTGACTAATAATATCTGTCATCAACAAAATATTATTAGTTGCAGTAATTAAGACTTCATTGGTATTAGCATTATTATCAACTTTGGTACTTTGTAATACTCCTTCAAAGTTGATATTTTTACCAGTCATTACCAAATTTGTATCAGTAATAATGCGTCCAGAAGTGCTGGCTAAGGTTAGATCTCCAGAAGTTGCGGTAATATTAATACCAGTCATACCCACACTACCTTCGCCGATAGTGCTGTCAATAATCACGTCATTTAAACCAGTGATATTAACTGATTTACCATTAATTTTACTTGTACCAAAAGTATGAACACTGGTTTGTCCAGTAGTAATAGTTGTACCTGCATTGATGTTAATTTGATCAGTAGCCGTGAGACTACCTTTTAATTCAAGAGTGTTGGTAGCGTTAATAGTAATATCAGAACCTGTACCACTGGCGATAACATTACCTTTAACAACTCCATAAGTACCAACATTTAAGGTAATTGAACTATTACGAGTTTCTAATAAACCTGTATAGTCTAAGTCAATATCCACACCATCGGGCGAATTTCCACTATTCAAATTAATAGTTTCATAACCCAATACTTTACCAGCAATATACAATTTACCGTTTAGTCCGGTTGGCGAACCAATAGTCACAACTGAACCTACTTGGTCGGCTTTGACTGTATAAGGTAGGGTTGAAGTTAAATCGGTAGTCAGATTGGTGAAACCTAGTTTATCAGCATTAGTTGAACCAGTTTTAACTAATGTGGTTGCATAGGAACTGGTTAATAATAAACGACCTTCACGGAGTTTTACCTGTAGATCATAATTATCAAAACCAGTGTAGGTACTACCAATAGCATGGGCGGTAGTATCTTGACTACTAACAACTGTCCAAGTCGCATTCTTAATAGCAGTATTTAAGTCTGCGACTAAATCACCGACTTGGGTATTATTAGTTGTCGCAGATTTGGGTAAGGTGACGGTGGCTTCAATGAAGTAACCAACTTTATCTAAACGTAGTTTGAGGGTGACATCTTGACTAACTACGCCTGTGGCTAGTTCATAAAAAGCAGCCGCTTCAATTTCGTTGGTGTAAGCAGGGGCGAGTATATCAACTTCTCCCTTCGCACTCAGGTTAATTTGACTGTTTTCGCGCCAAGTGGAAATTTGGGTTGAACCATAGAGAACCATTCCTCTACCAGAATAATTGGTAGAACCGTCTGCTGGGTTGGGTTCTACGGGGTCAATACCGCCCACAAGGTCTATTTGTTTTCCGGCTTTCAGGCTTTGACCGATGCGAATTTGGTTATCTGCATGAACGCTTATGGTAGAATTACCGCCGAAATTATGGGCGTAACGTCCCATATATTTGCCGGTGGTGTCGCGGACATCTTGGACTTCACCACCTGGTAAGACTAAGCCTTGGATATCAACATCTTGGGCTGCGTTAATAATAATGGAACTATCTGCTGCATGAGTAACTAATTCACTGGCTGCTTGAACATAAGCACCTGTACCGGAACTGTTACCACCACCGTTAATCGTGATGTTGTTATTGGCGTAGATGTAACCACCTGTTTCAATTGCTTGACCTTGTTGGTTAATGGTATGACCACCAATAAATGCCTGTCCAAGAGATGTGATCTCAACTTTGCCGTAGTTACCTGACCAGTCAATGGTTTGAGATAATATATTACCGTTGGCATCAAAGGTTTGGACTAACTTACCGCCTGATGCCAAGGTTCCCATCATTTCCATGTTGCCGGTGTTGTTCATGGAAATTAATGCGCCACTATTATCGGAAGTTAGACCCATGGCGGTGACACCACCTGCTGCGGTGACAATTAAGCCAAGTCCGTTATCGTCTGCGCCCGCTGTACCGCCATTTAAGCTAACAGATTTGGAAGCTAGTAATCCTGTATCTAAGAAGATTTGTTGGCCTGCTTTAACGGTGATGGTTGCGTCATTTCCTGCCCAAGTTACACCGTTTGCACCAATACTACCCCCGGCGACAACTGTGCCTAAGATATCAACATCTTTCGCACCTTGGAGGTTAATGGCACTACCAGCTTTTTTGGTATTAACTCTCGATGTAGTATGAACATAAACGCTAGAACCTTGACTATTTGGAGTGTTGGTGCTAGTTCCATTTGCTAGATAACCGCCTAAAATGTCAATTTTATCTTCAACGGTTAAGAAGCTTTCAATGTACACCCAACCTTCAGAACGAATTTTCAGGTCAGAGTTTTGACCGTTGACGTTGATATTACCTCGGAGAATTACATCATCGGGAAATTCCAAATTAACCACCGCATTGTCTGCATTATTGGTAATAGTTCCAGTCAGGAATAGGGAGAACGCATCTGGTTGTAGTGGTTTCAGGTAGAGGTCACTGGGTAATCCTATTTTCAAATAATCATCATATTTATCTAACCGAGAAGTTCCAGCCACCATGTTGATTTGATTGGCGGTGGTAATTGCTCCCTGGATAAACAGACCATTATTTGCTTTTAAATCTAAGGTATCTGAAGTGATTGACCCCACTCGCATATCACCGGAGATGACTTCGATACCTGCATGACCAACTGCACTTACTTGATTAACAAACAGGTCATTCGTTACCTCTTGAACATAGACGTTACCTCCACTGACAACAGTTAATTTCCCATCAGTTAGAGAGTTAGTGTTAATTTCTAAAACATCAGAGTTAGTACCAATACTACCCACTGTTTCTAATGTGATGTTTCTACCAATAACATCAGCTGTCGTATCTCCCGTGTCTACAATCGAGGTTAATGCCCGTAAACCGACATCAAATTGAGTTTCAATTACACCAACTTTCAAGTCATGATCTAGGGAGTTAACGTAAATATCACCTTGTTGAGCCGTGATATTAATAGCACCATCTAACAATAGATCAACATCAAGGTAGTTGGTGTATTCGCCAATAGAACCTGTTGTTGATTGTAGATCAATTGCCGAACCACGAATATTCAGGAGATTCTCATTAATATCAAAGATTGAACCTTGAGCCTGTAAATCTACAGAA
>NZ_VILC01000052.1:11177-36777 GCF_009712065.1 Aphanizomenon sp. UHCC 0183
CAATAGATAAGGATGTGTTGGTAACTTGACGAATGTAAGTGCTAGTTAATGATTCTGCACTTAATTGGCTATTAGCACCGGACAAATCAATGCGGAACGAAGTGTTAGTCGTTGTTCCAGCAATAGTACCTTGAGACACCACTAATAAATCACCAGTAGTGGTAATAGCTGCCGTACTTCCTCCGGCGTAATTATCAATGATGCTACCACCTGCCTGGAGGCGCACATCTCCACCAGCATTAACGTGATTGATATTTAAAGTTCCAGCAGCCTGTACTGCAACGGCATCACCGGCATCAATAGTGGTGATGTTGGTAATTTCTATGTCAATATCATCAGTTAATTGCAGGGTTAGGGATTCTACCACAGACTTGTCTTGTACTAATTCTCCTTGAATTAGGTTGACGTTCCCTACTCCGTCTGATCCATGATTTGCTGTTAGTTTTTGCCAAAGGGTTGTATCACCATAGATTTGCTTCCCTAAATCAAGGGTCTGATTTTGACCTAAATATTTATAAAGTCCATATTCAACAGCGTTGTACTGCACTAGAACAGTTTGATATGTTGCTAAGGAAACTTCTTGCTTGATGGATTTATTGGTTCCGGTAACAAAATTCGCTTGCAATTTCTCCCACAAGGAAGTGTTGCTGAAATTTGCCTGAGTCAGATCAACATCTGTGTCATCGCTACCTAAGTATTTGTAGGTGGCATAACTTACGCCTACTACATCACTTACAGAGGCACTGGAGAGGGTTTTCTTTTTATCAGTTGCTAGGTTGTTAAAGCCACCAGATAGGTCAATGGCAACCATGTTACCGACTTGTCCTAACTGTCCTTGGGCTTTGATGGTGACGTTGCGACCAATAATGTTAGAACCTTCTGTGTTACCAGCAGTTGGTGTAGTCCTTAGTAAGTTGGCATTGGGATAGAGGAAGCTATATAAACCTGCGGACAAGGGATATTTTAAGGACTCTGCATCAAATAGTTCTTGCGCTCTCTCACTAACTTCTGATGAACTGATGGAACTTCCTTCCACAAGATGATCAAAAATCGAACCTTGGACAGATTCTAAGTAAATATCTGCCGGAGTCACAATTGCATTGAGGTTCAAGTCTCCTGCTATTTCACGAATATAAATATCACCTTGAGCTTTAGCCCCTATACCACGTGTACCGCTGTCTACTCGTAACCAATCTGTTGTACTTCCTAATGCTCCAGCAGAAGTCTCAAGTTTAATTTCTTTACCACTGATTAATGAACTGGAATTTCCTGCGGTGATGCCTTGAGGTGCGTTTAATGTGACAGTACCATTACTGGAGGCAATATTACCAGCCACCAGGTTGCTATTAATGTTATCAAGAGAAACAATTGTTAAATTGATATCACCTACTGCTGTAGCATTGACCGGTTGTAGACCACCTTGTATTTTTAAGTCAATACCACCAGACTGAGCCTTGAAATTCAAGGCTTGAAGTCCGTTTTGCACATCGGCGTTATCTATGGTGTTGGCATAAACAACACTGGAACTATTACTATTAATGGAACTACCTATTAATGACACCTTGCTATTAGGAGATTCGATGTCACCTTGGAGATAAAGGACTCTGTTGCTGGTGATAGATATTTGAGCAGCATTTTTATCAGGCCCTTGGATGAAATCTATATCAATTGGATAATCAGCTTTTAAGGCGTTGGTATAGAAGTCTTTGAGTCCAGTAATAGTAGTTGTTCGCGTGTGTAAAGTTTTCTTTCTCAGCCAACCACCACCTGTAGTCCAATTTTCAACCTTGGTAGAAGAATTGACGTAGTTGCTATCAAACTTGTTATTAACTCTATCTGTAATGCTTGATAAGTTAGTGCCAATCTCTGTCCATTTATCGGTGTCAGTGAAATCTTGGGTAGATAGAACTAAGTCATCATTATCGCCGATATAACGATAAACCTTGTTATTGGCAACATTTCTGACCTCGGAAACGTTTTTGATCAAGTCTACGCTACTGTCGTTTACCTGTTGATACTCGATAGTGTAGGCGGGTAGAATAGTTGTAGCATTAGATACTAATGACTCCGATTCTAGCAGTGGCTTTTCATCACGGAACTCTACGGTTTTCCAGGTATAACTATCATCTGCAACTAAAGCATCCCAATCAAAACCAAAGAGGTTAAAGCTCTTTTTCTCATATTTTCTGACTTCAACCTGGGTTTTCTCCTGTCCCTCTGTCCACACATACTGGCGACCTAGTGGGGTTTGGTACTTGATGTCATCAGTGAAGCTATTTGTTGCTGGAGTTCCGGTTGCTGTGTAGGTAACAGTTTTGTTGACACTATCGTATACTCCGTCAAATTTTGTGGTCTTAATATTATTAGCATCAACTGTGTACTGAACCTTCTTGAGGGTTTCTGTGTCAAGGATGGTAATTTTACCTTGACGGTTGGTGGTGGTGTCAATGCGGTTGAGGATCAGTTGATAAATGCTCTGGTTGTTAATATCAACGTTGGTATAACCGTTGGCAACTTTCAATTGACCATTTCCTGTACTGAAGATTTGACCAGCCAGGGTAATTTCTCCACCCTTGGGAACGATGTCATTCAGGATGATTGCCTGTTGATTAACGTCAAAGTAACCATCTACAGGGACATTTTCTGTGCCGAAACTAATTCCTGCTAAGACATTGCCATTATCATCCACAAAATTTCTGGTTTGCTTACCAGGATTAAAGGTGGCAGCAATATCAAGTTCAATGGTACTAACACCACTTTGAATGAGTCCGTTGACGTTTAAGTAACGAGCGGTGATTGTAACTGGTCCTTGAGAGAGAATGCGGGATTGATTACGGTTAATGGCGGTTTCTAGGTTTTGACCATTGACGTTAGTAGCACTGTTGTAGGTTTCACTATCAGCAATACCATTTGGGTTATAGACTGTTTGACGTAGTCGGTCATAGTCGAGATATTGACGGGGGTCTTGATTGCTGTGGAACCAATCATCCGTATTCAAGTTAAAGTTGCTGGCGGCATTGATGGTGACGTTTTCGGCTTTAATTTCCCCGGAAACGTTGATACTACCTTCTTTGTTGTCAATTAACAGGTTGCCGGATTCGTTGATTACATCACCAAGGATGTAGATATCTTGGTCAACAGAGGGGATAACAAGACTGCCTGTGTCATATTGACTGTTGGGATAGGCATCTTGAACGATGGAGATGTTCTTAGCGCCGGTGTTGTTAACTGCGTTGGAGATGAGAGCGTTGTTGAGATAAACGTTACCGGGCTGGAGAACTGTGTATTGACCATCAACTATTCTGACTCGTTTGTTGTCACGAATGACTGCATCGTTGACGTTGAGGGTGAATGGCGACTGGTTGGTAATTTTAATTTCTGCGCCGCCTCTGGCTATTAGTTGATTGTTGCTAATTAGAGGTGTGAAGGCAGTGGAACTAGTTCTGTCTGCTTCAATAAAGATGGAACCTGGCGCGGCATAAATATTGGGCAGATTGATGAATAATAGGTCTATTTCTTTTTGAACTGTCGCTGATTCTGGATCAATTAGTCCAGAATCAGCGATCGCTTGATTGATGGCATCCAATTGTACTTGATAACGAGCTACTGCCTCGGAATTACCGGAGTGACTGTTAATCCAACCTTGGATTTTCTCTCTTTGTTCTAGTAAGAGACTACCTAAACCCGCATAGGACATTGTGATGTCGTCTAATTCTACTGGTTTAACAACGTAGAATTTGTTTTCGAGGGTGCTTTTTAAGTTATTGGTAACATCACTGGTATAAACAGTCAAGTCTTCCAAGTTCGGACTAGTGCCAAGGTCTTCCCAAATCAAAGTATTGGTATAGTTCTGGGTTTCTAAAATAATTGAGTCAGCGCCATCTTTGGTTAGAGGTTTGTATTTGTAGTAATGCCCGGCTGTACCACTTTCATAGGCATTAGCTATGGCTTGTACGACTGTACCAGTGGAAATGCTAAAGCTAATTTTAGCTAAATCCAATTCGGCATATTCATAGTTGGTCTCTTGATCAAGTCCCAGGGCGGTTTTTTCACTAGCAATTAGTTCATGCCCTAATTTTGCTGGGTCTAACTGTTGAGTACCACCGACACTGATGGGTTTAATTTGTACTACTGTTTTGTTATTAATTCCGGCTTCAATGCTGACACTACGACCAACCTCAATTTGATTGCTGCTGCTGACGGAACTACCATCTGGAACATTAAATCCGTAGGGAAGGGCAGAAAGATTCAATACTAAACCATCAGTTGCAGCCCGTTTATTCCCGCCTAATCCTTCTTTCGCAACTAAACTGACATCCCCTAATGCTCTGATTTTTGATGCGCCTTTAATGTCAATTTTATTGGTTTCGTTGATCTCGGCTTTCAAGACGGGAATACTTAAACCAGGACCGAAGGAAACGGTCGTAATTTCAGCATTGGCGGAACTATCTAGCAAGTTGGGAACGGCAAAACTATCTCGTCCAGTAAATAGATAAATGTCACTACCTTTGACGGTGGCATTATCTACTGTGATTTGGTTTTTGGCGTTGGTAGTTGTCTTCGCATCGCCGGCGGCAACTCCGCCAAATGCAGTGACGGAGAGGAGGTTCGCACTTGGTCTTAGTCCCGTATCAGTCCGGGTAGTCAGGTAAACATCCCCAGATTTATTTTCTAAGGTTGCGCCGTTAAGATTGATGGCGGCATTGGTTTCAGCATCAATTCTTGATAAACCCACCGCCAGACTGTAACCACCAACGGTTTCAATGCGGACATTGTCAACGGCAGTTGCTTGATTCAGGGTTTCAATTTTCAGGACTCCTTTCTTGGCATTTGTGCCGTTAACGGTAATGTTAGTGCCGCTACCAATGTTAACTACTGCCTGGAAGGGATTATCCGATGTCCCAATGTCTGTACCACTTGTAAGGACAGTAACGTTCGCGCCAGATGCAGAAGCAGCGATGAGGCTTGGTTTCCCGGCGGTTTCTTCTTTAGATACTCTGTTAATGGCATTGATGATCACATTATCAGCAGTAATACTAGTGCTAGTTCCTATATTTACATTAGCCTTACTGGTAATTAGATTCTTTGTTCCTGCTCCAGTCCCAGCTAATGCTGCTAGGGTAAAACTGTCAGCGGAGGAATCTACATTTTGATCATGGCTGGATGTAATGTATAGGTTATCTACGACGATGGCTGTGTTATTACCAATTTTGGCTAGGGTGGCGAAGTCGGTAGTCACGTTGGATTGAGCGCCCGCTACTGCAATAGCACCACCAGAGGCAGCTACACTTTCTGCTAATAAATCATCGGTACTAACGGCTGCAATTCTCAGGGCATTGGCAGTTACTTGTGTACCATCCCCGATGGTTGCTTGCACTTCATCAACATCATTGCCCTTACCTAAGGTAACATTGGACTCCATCGCGCCTAAAGCACCTAATCCGATGGCGCCACCGTTGGAGGAGGTTCTGCTTCTGGTGTTAGCGGCTGATCTGATGTCAATATCACCAGTGGATGTAAGTTTTGTGCCTTCGACAAAGGCTTTGAGGAGGATGGCAATATTGCCGGTCGCAATATTAACCACACCGCCTACAGCACCACCAGAAACCCCGGCGGTGAGGGTCTTATCTATGTCGGCAATGGACTCTACGTAAACTGCGGTATTGACTGAGTTAATAGTTGTGGTGATGGGAGTTCCACTTGTCCAGTTGTCCGCGACGGAATCACTATCAATCCAGGCTTGGATACTGCTGTTAATCTCGTTCTTAACTATGGCTCCACCCAGGGCAGCACTGATGATAGATGCCGCTATGCTGACTACTGTGGCATCACTGGAGAGGTATGCGTTCTCAGCGGCTAGGACATCCAAATTTGTGCCACTGGTGACTGTCACTGGTCCTGTAATATAGGCATCAATATCATTATTGATGGTGTTATACAAACCCACACCTCCACCGGCGAAGGCAAATAAACCACCACTGACATCAACTGCCACTGATGTTGTTACCGCGGTGACGTTGCTAATGCGGGCGCGTTCAACATCGGCAGAAATGAGAACATTGCCGGTGGTAGCTTGGATAGTTTTGGCAGTATTGCTCTTAATGTAAGCCTGGACACTATTGGTAATTTCGTTGACTACTTGAGATACAGCTACGGATACTGCACCTCCTCCCAAAACACCTGCGATCGCTGCACCAACTGCATGGGCTTTGGTCACTTGGCTATCGGAGATGGCTTTGATTTTTATGTCAACTCCGGCAGTAGCCTTAGTATTTTCTAGGTAGGCGTGGACTTTGCTGGCCATTTTGTTGGTGACTTCTGCCCCGGCACCAGCCGCCGCTAAGATACCTCCGGCGATCGCCACAGAACCAGCAAAGGAAACCGCATCAACTTTATCGGTGGCTTTGGCTTGGACAGTTATGTTGCCTTGATTGGAGGTCAAGGTCGAGTTTTTAACATAGGCTAATACTTCATTGCCCAAGGGTGATGTATCGCCAATTCCATCTAACCCGATGAGATTACGTGCTAAGGATACGCCAATCGCACCTGCCCCCACTGTCCCACCTGCCACTGAAGCAGCCCCAACGAGGGAGGTAATGGTCGCCTCGCTTTGAGCATCAATCAGTACATTGTTCTGAGCCATGACACTATTGCTGTTGTCAATATAGGCATGAACTTTGTTGTTAATAATGTTAGTAGCATTGGCTCCGGCTCCAGTCAGTCCTACCCCAAGCGCACTAATAGAGACACTAAGGGAAGCGGCTATCGTTGTTGCCTCAACTGTTGCGGCTTCTTTTGCCGTTAAAGAAAGTTGATCCCGTGCTATGACAGTAGGGCTATTGGTAATGTAGGATGCTACAGTATTGGCAATTGTATTCTCCGCCAATGCCACACCGATCGCCACGGAGCCGCTGCCTTCGCCAGCAACCGCGACGGCTAAGGCAGCGGCTCCGCCTTTAGCAGTAATTTTAGATGTATCCTGAGCTGTTAGCAGAATATTACTGGCTTCAATTCGAGAACCAACCGCACCATCAATATAAGTCTTGACCTGGGTGGCAATCTTATTAACCGTACTCACGCCAGCACCACTCAAGGATAAAGCTCCTTGCGAACCTCCTGAAATTGCTACAGATCCAGCCCATACTTCGGCGGTAATGGTTTGATGGGAAATGGCTGTCTGACGTATATCTCCAGTGGTAGCTTTAACAGTAGAATCCTCAACGTAGGCCTGGATTTGGGCTTTATTTCGACTGGCACTGTTGTCAATTTGCACAGTGCCATCTGCATTGAAGCCAATTAAATCGAAACCAATGAAGTTGTGCGCTATTGATGCTCCGATGGCTGCGGCCACTCCACCTGTGCCGCCAATCCCAACTGAGCCAGAAACCGCGAGAACCTCTGCATCAATTAATGATGTATTGCGGGAATCTAAAGTAACCTCTCCCTTGCTGGTTACTGTGCTGTCAATAATATAAGCATTAGTATTAGTACCAATAATATTGACCGCTTCTGCTCCTCCCCCCGATAAGGAAATGGATATCTTACCACTACCTGCAATTGCTATTGATGCTGCTGTAACGGTGGCAGTGATAGTGGCATCTTCTTTCGCTTCGATCTTGATACGTCCTTTTTTGGTAGCATAACTTGCCGTCTTTTGATATGTGACATCAAATTCAGTTGTTTTGTCGGTTACATCTTCCCAACGGATGATATCGCCATAATTCTCAGCAGATAAATCCACTTTATCCGGTAGAAGTAAATCACCATCCTTGCGTCCGAGAAACTGATAACGCTTATTCCCACTGGCAACGATAGTTACTCCTGGCAGTATTTGTTCTTTGTAGTTAACCTGATCCACCACGGCACGTTCAACTGTGACCGTCTCTTTCTTGATGTAGGCTTCAACCTCGTTCAATACTTCATTCAGGGCTAAAGAGACCCCGATTGTTCCTCCCAAAGCATTATCAGCCCCAAAAGATGCCGCTACAGCCGCACTTAAAGCATTTGCCGTAATTTTTGATGTGTCATTGGCAATTAAGTTGGCACTATCAGCAGTGATAATTCCTTGATCTGATTTCCCATTGGGGACTGTGCCATCAATAAAGGACTTGATTTGGGTTCGGATACGGTTCTCGGTACGAACACCTGCGCCAGAAAGTTGCCCCGCATTGCCAGCCCCGCCAGCAAGACCTACAGCAACGGCATCAACCCCTGCCTCAATTGTCCCGTTGGCTAAAGCCGTCAAGTAAAGATTGCGGGTAGCTTCGACTTTAGAGTTTTTAATATAGGCCTGGACTTCTGCTTTTGCCGCATCGTTATTTTCATTAGCCACAGGGCCAAGAGCTTCCCCAAAGCTCGCTTCCCAACCAATCAAGTTCGTGGAGAAAGATGCGCCAATCGCTACCCCCCCTGCATCCTTCAGTCCACGGGTTGCTGTAATCGCCGCAGCTAATACATCGGCGTTAATTGATGATGTATCTATCGCCTGGATATCAACATCGCCACCACTGGTGATCATACTGCCCTGAATATAGGCGTTAATCTTAGGAATAATGACATTGGTGGATTCTGCTCCACCACCACTTAGGGAAATGCCTGTCTGATTAGCGGCGGTCAAGGCCACTGCCACTGCCACTGCGGTGGAATTGGCGATAATTGTGGCTTTATTGATGCTAGATACCTGAAGGTCTCCGTCTGATGCGACCGTTGAATCGAGAATGTAGGCTTGGAGATTATTGTTGATTTGATTCCTGGCGATCGCTGCACCAATCGCTCCGCCGCCTCCCGCCAAACCTATTCCGACTGCAATTTCCCCAGTTAGAGATTTGATGATGCTTTCATCATCCTTGGCGTTGATCGTTATGGCTTTAGATGCCGTAACGGTAGAACCACCACTGATATAAGCTTCAGTGATATTTTTATCAATCTGATTCACGGAAACAGAAGCTCCGATTGCTCCACCAAAGCTACCTCCCCCGGCACCGACGTGAACCCCGGCGGATAAAGTTTCAATGATAGATTTTAATTTAGCTTTAAGCTCTACTTCGGCAGAATTGGATGTGACAGTGGAAGCATCAATGTAGGCAGAGACTTCATTGCTGATCTTGTTAATAGCAACTGCTGCTCCTGCGGCTATACCTACACCTGATACACTAACACCCACAGAAACTTGGCCAGCTAGAGACTTAATCGTATTTTCATTGTTGGCTTTTACCTGTATTTTTCCAGATGTAGTTACGTGAGAACTATTGCTAATGTAGGCTTTGGTAATTGCATTATCAATTTCATTAAAGGCTACTGAAGCTCCTACAGCACCCCCAAAACTACTGGTACTAACTCCCACCTGAACCCCAGCAGCAATGCTTTCAATAATGCCTTTACCTTGGGCATCAATAGTCAGTCCACCACTAGTGGAAACCACTTTGCTCTTCTCTATATAGGCATTTACCGTAAGGTTGCTAATATCATTGATGGCGATCGCTGCACCTAGTGTCGCCGCCCATGAAGAAGTGCTGACATTAACTGCCACTTGACCGGCTAAAGAACGAATAGTTGCTTCATCTTTTGCCGTGATCGTAATGGCATTTTTGACAGTGGTATTGGTGGAATTGGCGATATAGGCCTTGACTGAGCCAGAAATTTCATTAACCGCTGGCATTAATTGTCAGGCTACCATTTGTAGAAGTAACTACACTATTATCAATATAGGCATGAACATCAACGGGATTGATTTGGTTAACTGATACAGCCGCACCTATTGCTCCTGCCCCTGAAGACTTACTGATAGTAACTGCCGCTTGACCGGCTAAAGAACGAATAGTTGCTTCATCTTTTGCCGTGATCGTAACGGCATTTTTGACAGTGGTATTGGTGGAATTGGCGATATAGGCCTTGACTGAGCCAGAAATTTCATTAACCGCTACAGAACCACCAATTGACCCGGCAAAACTACCTGTACTTACACCTACTTGAACTCCAAAGGCTAGGGTTTCGATAGTGGCTTGAGATTCGGCATTAATTGTCAGGCTACCATTTGTAGAAGTAACTACACTATTATCAATATAGGCATGAACATCAAGGGGATTGATTTGGTTAACTGATACAGCCGCACCTATTGCTCCTGCCCCTGAAGATGAAGACTTACTGACACTAACCGCCACTTGACCAGCAATGGAGTTTATTTCCGATTTGTTATCTGCCAATACCTGAATATCTTTGGCCACATTAACCGTCGAGCCAGTAATAAAGCTTTGGGTATTGATCTTTTCAATGTCATTAATCGTGACTGCTCCGGCTCCGGAAATGGCAGCTTTACCAGAGACGGCGACGGCAGCGGTGGCGGCGATGGACTGAATCAATTGGTTACTACCGGCACTTATATCAAGACTATCAACGTAGAGAGTAGAACCAGTGATATCGGCGATCGCCTGATGACCTGTGGCGCTTCCAGTGCCGATGGCGTTGTAGGCGACTGCTGCGCCAAAACCAAGGGAAGAACCAGATTTGGAAATGGTGACAGAAATCGCGCCAGAAAGGGCTTGGATGGTTGCACTATCATCTGTAAGCAGTCTGGTTAAACCGGCATAATTATCGCTCTTACCTAGATTGCTGTTGATAACCGATGCTTTAGTGATATTGTCAACCAAGTTAACAGAAGCTGTTCCGGCAATCATCGCCGCAGTTTGTTGTGCTTGGGATACCCCAATGGAAGCACTTACTGTTTGAATCGTGCTGTCATTCCGAGCAATAACTTGTAGAGAGTCTTCATATTCGAAAGTGCTATCTTTGAGCCAAGCTTGGGTGTTGCTTTGAATATCATTCCACGCGAAACCAAAACCAAAACCACCACCACCTTTGGTTGAACCAAGGGAGACACTCGCAGTCCCCGCAATGGAGAAAATCTTGGAAGTGTCTTCTGCTTTGATCACATGAGTTTCGGGGAAGAATTGATGGTTGTCCCCTGTCATTTGGGTCGGATCAAGGGCGATCGCAAAGCCTAATTTGGCTTCCGTTTCCGAATTAGCCACTCGCAAGACTTTCGGATTACCAGCATCGGCGATCGCATAATAGGTTTTTCCGTTGGTCAAACCTCCAATACTCTTACCTCCACCGTTGTCATACACCAGAGCTTGACCTGTTTCAAATTCATGCTCACGGCTGAGAATTAGATTCTCTTTGACTTCCACTTGTGAGAGTTCAAAAGCACGATCATCAACTGGGTCAAACTCCTCTAAATTGTAAGAAAAACCATCTAATGCTGTCTTTTTTAAGGAATGAGAATCCCCAGTTGCTTTTGTTAAATCCAGGGAAATAGCATTGCTGTCACCTGAGTTCAGGGCTAGTTTGATAGTTTTCTCATTAACTTTAATAACATAATAGGTTTTCCCCCCTTCTAAACCACCAATATCATTACCATCACCACTGCTATAGGTAATCTGATCATTGTTATTAAAGCCGTGATCTTCAGCAAAAGTAATCGTATCTTGGCTAACAGGGGTAGACGCTAAATAGAGGCGATGTCCAGTACCAGTCGCAGAATCAGAATTGATATCAACAATATTGTTGCCAGCTACATCTGTGGACAACTTCATTATCTTGGAATTGATGGGGTCAACAACGACGTAATATGTATCGGTTGTATTCAAGCCACCAAGGCTCGTGTTACCACCATTGTCATATTTAACTGCTGTTCCTGTTGTCCATCCCAGACTATTAGCAAAGCTAATGGTATTCAACTTAGTTTGATAGGTCTGGATTTGATCAGAAGTTGATACTAGCACGGGCAAGATATTCTTACTGCTCGTTAAATTAGCATTCACTCCCTGCACAAAACTCGCTGTGTCGTTGTTGATTTGGTTGTAGGAGAAAGAACCTGCCAGACTCACATTCGTTTGCCCACCATTGCCAACTGCACCCGATCCACCTGCCACAATAGCGATAATATTGCCATTGCTCTTGGCATTTACATTTAATTGTTCTGCATTTAATGTGAGCTTTTTATTCGCCCCTTGACCATAAATATAAGCCTTGGCTGTGCCGCCAACTTCGTTCCAACCCGCTGCTCCAGCAATACCTGCTGAATTCTTGCCACGTCCGGATTTAACAAAAGCAACAGAGCCACCAATCGCATAAAGATCGGTTTCATTAAGTGCTGCTAAATCCACTGACACTGCTTGGAGAATACCTGCATCGTGGACAATAGATTGGACATGATCATTAACTTTGTTATAGGAAACATTTCCTGATATGCCAATGGCAGAGGTCGGTTGTACGCTAATTGCGTTACGTCTCCCTGTACTACCAGTTTTAGTAGTTTTTGGCGGGTTTGGTGTACCATCGGCTACCGCAGCAGCCACAGAAAATGCCCCTAACCAGCCATCGGACTTGGCATCAACTTTGAGAGTACCAGTAATATTAATATTCGTATTTTCTGAAGGACTGGGGTAATTAGTTAAGCTAAGGGGGTCAAAATTGTCTGCAAAGGGGTCAATATTACCAATAATGGCGTAGGTATTACGGTTGATATCATTAATGCCTACCGTTGCGCCAAAACCTAAGCTCTGACCTACGGCTACACCACCAGCCCAGTTGATATGGGTATCTAGACTGCCAGCATAAATTGTCACATCATTACCTGCAACAGTAGTACCTCCTGCTAGGCGAGCAACTGTGGTACTATCTTGATTCACATAAGCAAATGTTCCACTGATACCATAACTTTCTGTCGCTTTAGCACCAGCTTGGGTGAAGTTAAAGTTCATGATAGCTTCTTCGGCCTTCATGTTAAAACCACCTCTACTACCAGACCAGATAGAACTGCCTGTTTCAACCAAAGCCTGTGTTCGATTGTCGAGGAACATTAGAGCAAAAGCACCACCAATACCAGACTTACCATCCGCGCCTAATAACTTAATATCGGCCTTACTCAAATCCACCTTACCGAGGTCTGCTTCTAATGTAGGTAGAGAGAACTTGAATACCCCTGTTAGATTCAACAGTTGCATATAGTTGGTAGCTTCAACCGAAACACTCTGATCCTGGAGATCGACTTTACGGGTTCTCCAGCCATTATCTTGGTTAATCAATGCCCCAGATTTTACAATCGCATCCGCATCATTATTGAAAATCAGCAGGTTGACGGAACCGGAAATCCCGATATTTTCACCTGAAGCAGTACTACGCGACCAAGTATTGAGGAGTTTAGATTTCAGTCCTAATGTTCCATCTAAATAATCATTGACAGCGCCATAACCATCTGTCTTCACCAGGTCAACCAATTCCCCTAAATTCATGGGAATAAATTCATCAGGTCTAGTGAGATAGGGATATTTCACCCCTGCAATCACTCGTGTCGCCCGATCCGCATCTAGCCGCGCTCCTCCATGAACTGTGGCATCTGCATTGTTGTTATAAATCCCAACAACAACGGCTGCACTACCGGATGAAGTAGCTCCTCCAACCACATCACTATCGGCGTTAAGCTTCATCTCTTCTTCGATTTCAGCTTTAACCTCTAAATCTTCACCAGACTTGAGTACCGCAGTGCTACCTACATTCGCCTGGACATCATGATTGGTGTGGGCGAATGCTAAAGCACCGGCGATAGACAAAGAACTCTTGTCATTATTGCCTCCAGCTTCAGTCTTATTCGCTGCATCACCATTCTTCTTGCCATTGACTAACTTGTCAAACACTTTGCCCACAAGGCCTGTCACACCACCAATAGCATCCAGAGAAACATCGGCAGATCCAGCTTTTGGCTTATCGTTCATCTCAGAAGTGGCGATCGCCGCATCACTACTAGAAAGATGGGCTAAGACACCAATACCTGTTGCTAACCCAGAATCCAAAACGTGGGTTGCGGTTAGACTATGGTTACTTCCCGTTGCTAACGTGGGGTCAATGTCTAGGGCGATCCCGGCACGGGCTTTATTCTCAGAATCAGTCAACTGGATCGTCTGTTTTGTGACAAAACGATTATCACCATCAAGATTGTTCTCAGAAGTAGCTGTGACAACGTAATAAACTTTGCCATCTTGTAAACCACCAATTGGTCTACCGCCATTACTGTTATAAATAACAGCTTGACCCAATTCAAAGGTTGAGCCGACTAAACTAAAATTGGCATCATTGCCAAAAAAGTCATCACCCTGGAAAGCTTTATTATCCAGAATAATTTGATTACTTGAGTCATCAACAATGCCTAATTGGGTGGGGTTAAAGCTCTTACTATTAACTGCTGCCCCATCGTCGAATTTAATCACCAACCCTGTTAGGTCCGCCTCTGGATTGTCCTCTAATTTGCCATAGGCTTCTAATGCTTTTAGTTCACTGCTGGCTAAACGAATGACGTTGGCATTATTTGGATCTGTGACAATAAAATAATCAGAGCCATCAACTAAACCTGTTCCTGCTTGAAATTGGGTTTCAACGCCACCAATACTCGTGCCACGGCGATTCGCATAACCCACTTGATCTCCGGTGGCTAAAGCATGGGGAGTGATGGAGGAATCATTGATACCATAGACTTTCGCTAAATCAATGGTATTGGCATCAACATCAACAATTGGGGTCGTGAACTGATGATAGGCGCTGAGGGTATGGCTAGTACCAGCACTGGTTAGATTAATGGCAATACCTTGGCGAGCATCACTTTCGGTAGCGGCTAATTGAATGACTTGCTTACCAGAACCATTATCTCCATAGGTGATTACGTAATAGGTTTTTCCATCGGTTAAACCGCCGATCGCCTCTCCCGCACTGTCATAAACAACCGCCCGACCAATATTGAAAACATCACTGCCAGAGAGAGTTAATGTGTTATTTGCATTATCAACCCCAGCAGCAGTGAAATTTTGAGTCCCTAAAGCCGCAGAATTACCATTATCTAAATCTACAAAATTTCTGCTATTGATCGCATCACTACGGTTTGTCGTAAATTTTAGAACATTGGAATTTGTTGGATCAACCCAGACATAATAAGTCCCATTATCCATCAACCCAAAACCCTGACCACCCTTGGCATTATAGGTAATCTTATCGCCAGTTCTTAAGGCATGGGAGACTCCAGATAATGTGAGTGAATCATTCCCTGCATTCAGGGTTGATTTAGTCGGATCAAACTCATAGGTTACCGACCGAGTGGGATCTAGCTCCAGCTTAACAATCGCCCCTGTATTTTGGTTGGCTGTAATCGTTCCATTAACTGTGGCATTAATGTCAGTATCGCTGATGGTGATCCCAAAACCAAAACTAGCAGGACTAGTGTTTCCCGTCTTGGACTCAGCATTAGATTCTGTAGAATTATTTCCTAGAGCAATAACATTGACTGACTTACCCGCCGTAATCACAACATCTTGGCTCACTGTCGCATGAGATTTAATGTTGGTATAGTCTACGGCAAACGCTAATCCAGGAGAGGTAGAACCCTCTTTTCCCTCTATCTTTGAGGTAATACTAGCCGTTGCATTGCCTTCAGAACCAATCCTGACTGCTTCCCCTGCTTTAATTTGAGCATTACCACGGAGATCAACCGTTGCCTCAGCGTCAGCATAGGCAAAACCAATACTAATCAGACTACCCGCAGCTTGACCGGAACTAATGGTATTTGCCACAGCTTCAACACTGACACCAGCCAAACCATCTAATACCACACCAGTATTAACTGTCACTGAAGCCTTAGACTTTCGCACTAAAACTTTCACTGGTAAGGCTAAAGCCTCTTCCATGCGACTTTGCAAAGGAGCAATGACAAAATTATCTAACAAAGAATCCGCGCCGATCAACTCAGTGAAGTTCTTGTCTTCAGCCTGGGCTTTAATGATGATGTTATTTCCTTTCAGATTGGCATTATCCCCAATGGAGATAGTTGCGGTTTTGGGACTCCAATCATCTGGCAAAGTTACCGGGAACAAGTTGTCAATAGTTGCATTACTGAAGTAACGGGCATTCAGCCATAAATCAGCAGCACTGAATTCCGAATTATTCTCAACATGGCTGAGTAGCTTTGCCTCATTACCGATGTTGATTTCTCTTACAGATTGAATATTTCCTAGAGCAGCAGTGATATTAATGGGATTGATCCCAATAAAGTAAAGCTCACCAGAATCGCCTGTTGAGTTAGCCGTTAAATGATTTGCGTTGGCTGCAACCTGACGGGTGGAGATCGTCACGCCATTTGCTACATTAATCGCCTCAACAGAAACGTTTAAATCACCGCCACCAAGATATAAGTTATGATTGAAATTGATGGTATCTCCGACTAAACCTTCGATAATAAAACTATTTAACCTGCCATTGCTAAAAGAAATATCACTGGTAAAAGTTAAGGTATCTTTTTCTAATCCTAGATCAAACTTAATGTCTGTGATGTCTGCCAGAGCAACAGTTACATTGCCATTAGATACAGTTGTTCCTGTCCCCGTAGCCATTAAAGCACTACTGTCGGAAATAATTAAATTCGTGCCATCGGAAGATAACTCTATCTGATTTGCCTGATTTGCAGAATCAATATCTTGAAATGTGAGTTTTCCAGCGGATAAACTAACTGTTCCAGACCCCAGAACATCCGAAAAGGATTGATCTGCTTGCCAAACCGTCGCCTCGATATTACCCGTTTGGTATTCTAAAACCCAGTCGTCACCACCGAATGTAGTATTACCTGTCAAGTCATCCGATGCAGCCACATCTGCACCAGTCAATTGGGCAATTTGATTAACAAAAGATTCACCAAGTGTTCCATGGGCAATATTACAACCATAAAAAAGAATATCCCCCTGTTCGGTGAGAGCATTCCCCCAACCCATTAACTGATTGCGATAATCCTGTAAATTTCCATTATTGAGATTTGTATTACCCAGTTGTGTGCTACCTGCATCACCATGAGAAAAAATATGGATTGTATTAATATTCGTATAATTACTTAATATTTCGCCAATTTGCCCGATTCCATCAAAATGGCTATCGAGTACAACTACCCCTACGGATGAGCTTAGGTTTGATAAAATTTGCCCGTAGTCTTGTACCAATGAATCAACAAAAACCAATGTGTCTAACCCGTAATTCGGTAAACTACTGGATTTATATGGTTTTTGATACAAGGAATCTTCTAATTCTGAATTTAGTGGTTGTAGCGGGTCAGAATTATAGGAGTTTAGGTTCGTGATATCATTTATGCTCATTTAAGCGAAGTCCTTACAAATTATATATTTTCAACACGAATTATTCATTTGATTCTGTGAACAGTTAACAGCCTAGTTAGAAACCGCGTCTACACAGGCAAAACCCAGATGGTACGTGGGTTTAAATTCCCTGATTTTTCCTTAGGGACTTCCAATTAAAAAAATACCCAAAAATTCCTTGTGGTGCGGGCATACCATGGCTAACGCCACGCTACGCTAACGACAAGCTCAGTACAAGTCTTGCCCGCTAACCATCAAGGACGGGCAGGATGCCCATCCCACAAAATCGGGTAATTTATTTTTTGGTGTTCCCTCCCCTACTCCCCTGCCTCTCTTCTCCCCCTGCTTGCCTTCACCCGTCATTTTTGGGTTGACGGACTACTAGGTACAGTGAAGGAAAAATTGAAAGGGAGAACATTTTGGTTAGTCCTAGAATTTAATGCCCAACCTTTATTAACCCAAACAAGTTTTCCAGAAAAATTATAAGTCCCAGCGGGAAGAGGCTTTTCATCCTTTGTCGGATAACTAATCGGGAATTTACGGCTACTTTCAGCTACTATTGATGTAGGTAGGCCTACCTGACTGAGAATTTCCTTATCCCCTTGTTTAAGTGTCCATTCAATATAGGGACGAGTTGAACCATTACCAGTATTTTGGACACCAAGTAATATTTTTCGTTCTTTAGGATTATATTCAACCCCTGTAATGTTGAGATTGGCGGCAGTTTTACCTTGACGAGCATAAACGGTTGCCCCAATTCTGGTTACAAGACCCATTTTTACAGTGACTACATCCTTAGGTGCATTGGGGTTATCAGGAGATTCAGCTAATGATTGAACATACACTACCGCCCGGTACTCTTTATTAGTGATATTTCTGGGAATACGAGTCACGAGTCGCACCTGTCTAGATTGTCCTGGTCCGACTGTTAACTCACGGGGAGAAAATACAATATAGGGGGAAAGGTCGGCTTTACTATTAGGTTCTGAAGCGAATCCTCCATCCGTATAGGAAAAAGATTCGGTATAGAGTCGAGCGCGAACAGGGTCAGTAGTGCTGGCATTGACGATGGTAAATGCCCCTTCGGACTTACCACCTTCGCTATTTAACTCGACAATGCTTGGAATCAAATTTAAGGATTGTGCTTGAGCCATTTGGCCAGATAGCACCAGAGGGAGTCCGATAAAACTTCCCCAAGTAAGGACGCGGATACCAAAATTAAGGATATTTTGCAGAGAAGAAGGGTAAATAGTAAACATAAAGCACTTTCTGATGTTATGAGGTACAGTTTTTTATCGCAAAACTCGTAGGGGCGCAGGGCCTGCGCCCTCCATTGCGCCCTTCATTGCGCCCTCCATTGCGCCCTCCATTGCGCCCTCCATTGCGCCCTCCATTGTATTTCATAAGAATGAGAATTGCTGTAGGTATACTGAAAATAACTCTACTGATTTTGTCAGTCAGGTGCATTGCTTGTTTTTAAGGTTATAGCAAATTGTCATCAAACCCAGAACAAGAACCCTACCCCCTCTCCGCAAGCGATGAATGGGGCTAGGATGTACCTTGTAAGTAGTGAGACAGAATTAATTACACAATGTTATTGCGTTAGCGCAGCGTGGTCGCAATGACTAAATATCTCCAAAAAAGAATGTAGAGACGTTCCATGGAACGTCTCTACAAGAGTTCTAGGATACGCACATTTAATTTCTGGAGATGTCTACTGTAAATATTTTTGTCCAATTACTTATGATTGGAAATCGCTGTAATTTAATCTAGTTATGCAGATACCTTTCATGGCAGGTATCTACATGGCTATGGGAACGCAGATTAAGTGCTGTCTATAGAGGAACTGCCGTTACTAAAACTGTATATTTGTAGACACCTACGGGAATAGTAGACTTAACTTGAGCGTTCATATCAACAGTCCAGTCTATTGGGTCAGTAACAGCAGTAAGGTCAGTACCAAGAATGAAACCATCGCTTCTGACAGAGGTACCAGCAAGGCCTGTACCAGGGGATGCGGTATAAGCTACTACGTTCCCAACGAGAGGGGCAGTGGCAGTAGTTAAAACTGACTTGGTACTAATTAGAGTAAGAGGACTGTTGGCTGCATCAGCAACAGGAGTGTCTACAAAAAATACTGTGCCTGAGTTGCATGTAGATGTAAATTTTGCTGCGACTGGGGAGACACCACTAACTGCGTCCAGTGCTGTGGTAGTGACAGAGCCAATAGTTCCCAGGTCACGACCTCTGGCTATAATTGTACCCGATTCGATATTGGTGAACAAACAGTTAGCCTGAGCAACACCTGTAAAGTCCAGATTCAGTTCTTGGTCAGCCTTAGCTACGGGTGCTAATAAAAAAGAACCGCCTAATAATACAAGAGCAGAAATTAAAGAAATACGTTTCATTTTTTTAATACCTAAAGTAGATGTATCTGCCGAAGTTAGTTTTGATAAACAAAATAATTAACTCCAGTGTTATCACTATAATCCTTTTTCTATATGGTATGGACGAATTTAAGAAAGTTAAGTAAAGTTCATTAATTACAATTCTGAAAATCGGTTTATAATTTGGTTGTAGCTATTCAGGAAAAAAAATAAACTTAGTACAATTTTCCTTAACTTCCTTAAATTCATCATTTTTAAGTTGAGTCGTGAATGGGCGCAGAGAGCGGGTGGGGGATACCGAAAGATAGAGGAAATAAGTAAGAAAGTTAGATATACTAAATATCTCCCAAGCCTTAGATGCACCCAGTTGTGAAAAACCAAAGAAATCGCCCTACATACTTATTAACCAAGTTGGGTGAGAAAAAAATAATTAATACTCTTACTGCAAACCACGTAAACCCTCGTAATAGAGTTACTTGGGTAAAGAAAAAGATGCAAAATACTGATAAAATTATAAGTGAAAATACAATTCGTAAAATTTTAACAAAGCAGGGTGTTGAAGAGTATGCAATTAAAATAGTATTTAAGGCATTGAATATATCATATAAGCGTAACGTAGATGTCATTCTAGTTTCAAAAGATACAAATACTGCGAAGAGTTGCCATCAAGACTTCTTTCCTGTTGACAACAAACAGTCTAATTTTTTCGGTAGAGATGATGACATAGCAAGGCTTAATACTCTAATCAATCAACATCAAAAAGTGATTGTTATTCAGGGACCAGGAGGACTAGGTAAAACAACTTTAGCCAGGCAATATTTAGATAATCAAGGGTTTGATTTAGTTTTATCCCTAGAAATGGCTAGGGAGACTGGGAACATCATTAGCGTAGAAAGCGTAGTTGAAGAATGGCTGCAACAATACTTTGAACAAGAACCAGGAAGGGAATTTGGTATTGCACTCGCAAGATTAAAAAAACACTTGCAAAATCGCCAAGTCGGGATATTAATTGATAACTTAGAACCCGCACTAGATAAACATGGTAGGTTCATTCAAAATTATAGTCGTTATTTAGAATTATTAAGGGTTTTAGCTGATGCAACTGTGCAGTCATTTACGATAATTACTAGTAGAGAATGTTTATTTGATGACCGTGTTGATATAATCTCTCATTATTATTTAAGTAGATTAGGTGTATCAGCGTGGCAAGAATTTTTTGCATTTCACGAAGTCGAGATTGATATTTCTTTACTAGAAGAAATGCACATAAAATATGGGGGTAATGCAAAAGCTATGCACGCCCTAGTTGGGTCAATAAAAACAGATTATGAAGGAGATGCAACTGCTTATTGGCAAGAAAGTTGTACTTTGGTGGAAAGAGGATTAAAAAATTTAGTTGTCAATCAATTTAACCGATTGCAAAGTTTAAATCCAAATGCTTATAAGTTACTGTGTCGGTTAGGGTGTTATCGCTATCAAGATATACCGCAAGTTACCGAAGATGCCTTACTAGCTTTGTTGTGGGATATTCCTGACCAGCAAGAGCGTATGTATATAATTAGAAGTTTAAAAAATTTGCGTTTGTTTGAATTTGCCAAGGGGAAGTATTGGCTGCATCCACTGATTACAGAAGAGAGCGTAAAAAGGTTAAAATCAAGTCAAGAATGGGATGAAGTTAACCGAAAAGCAGCCGAATTTTGGAGAGGTAGTGTGACAGGGGAAACGCATCTATACTGAAAACGGTTAGTAGTTTAACCAAATATGAAACCCCTCTGGTAAACCTCTCCCTAACCCTCTCACTAACCCTCTCCTAAAGGGAAAAGGAATAATATTTACAGCAATTCTCGTTCTCATGAAATAGAATGGAGGGCGCAGGCCCTGCGCCCCTACGGGTTTGGCGATAAAAAAGTCCAGCTTCTAGCCGTTTTGAGTATACTAAACACGGGTGAGATTTAAACTTTTGCCAAATGACAAAGAACCCAGATGTGTAGCGGTAAAGCAAGAGCTTCATTGGTGTCAACTTAACGTAAAACATCTATCCCGCAAAGAACTCAAGTCATCTCATTCCCAGTCAGAGACTGGGAATGAATTCTAGAAGGCTCTGCCTTCAATGATTTTAGAGGCAGAGCCTCATTAACTGCATTCCTAGTCAGAGACTAGGAACGAGATGTGGTGGGGATTTTAGCTTAAGTTGACACCATTAAGCTTTTGCTTTACCCCTACGTTTAGAATCAAACAATCAAGCCGTTTTGAGTATATTTTGTGGCTTACTCTAAGCGACAGATGTTAACTCAAGACTTGCAGCAGGAGTCGCTGATTCTCCGTTATTGGGAGCAGACTGGTCTTCTGGAACATCTACATTTAAAACAGCACTAGGGGCGCTAGTTAGAAATTGAATTGCTCCTGCAACTTCTTTGTAAGGACAATTTTGCAGATAGCCAATCAATCCGTCCCGTTGACGATCTGTAATCAGATAAACGGTCTGTTTAACGTTACTCATAAAACCTCACGGTATGTGGAAAACTTTTTTGGGATTTTAGACATTCTGGCGTTTTTTCACCCTGTACGGGCAGAGTTACTTTAAACACGGTAAAAGTACATTAGTTGTCTCTAAACATACTATTAACAAGCAAACAGATTTAACTGTTCAATAGACATCTCCAGAGATTAAAGATCCTTGACCTTGACCCCCTGTAGTAGAGACGTTCCATGTAACGTCTCTACCATCTTTTCTGACCCAGGTTGGGACGGTCTACCACTTCTTCTATACTGCAAACGGTTCATAATTTAACCAAATATGAAACCCCTCTGGTAAACCTCTCCCCGCAACGGGGAGAGGCTTTGAACCTTGTTCTTTGTATGATAAAAAAGTCCAGCTTCTAGCCGTTTTGAGTATAACATACCTCTAAGATACAAGGTTGGGTTGAGGCACGTTCACGAAGTGTGGCATCAGCCATAACCCAACAAATGCGTCGGGTTGCGCTGTCGTTTAACCCGACCTACAAAAAATGGACAAGGTATTGTTAA
Source organism: Aphanizomenon sp. UHCC 0183 (assembly GCF_009712065.1). Lineage (NCBI taxonomy): Bacteria > Bacillati > Cyanobacteriota > Cyanophyceae > Nostocales > Aphanizomenonaceae > Aphanizomenon > Aphanizomenon sp. UHCC 0183. Next base: position 33,772 of record NZ_VILC01000052.1, read on the forward strand.
TAAAATACACTATAATCTATTTTAGATCAATACTTTTTCTTTTATGTCTAACTCAGTTATATTACGGTTTAAGTCTCAAATTTAGCTGTTGATATGGTTCGGAGGATTGGCTTAGATCTATTGTTTTCGGTGCTGCGGGGATATTATTAATGAAAAGATTATAATTAGGGTCTATTAATCCCTCTAGATAATAGATACCGTCCGCACTAGTAATAGAAAAGACTCTGTGACTAGAGGTAGAAGACACAGCTTCAACCTTGGCACCAGACATAACTTTTCCTTGAGAATCAGTTGCAGTTCCTGATATCGTATAGGATCTAGCAAAGGGAATCAGGACTTCTGTAAAACCTCCCCCTGTAACTTCAATCCCTACAGCAGTATTTTTAGTAGGATACCAATCTAGAGGATAGCTAGAAGGATCTAAGTCAAGGCGATAAAGTCCTGGGTCAATGGGTACAACAATCTCATTATCAGTAACTTCTGATGGATATTGGGAAATAGGCTTGTTATTGAGAATCAAGAGTGAGTCGAATTTTTTGACAATTAAAGGCTCTGTTGGCTCTCTAGTACCGTTATTATTTTTATCTAAAAATGGTTTAAGTAGAATACCACTAAAAATGTCGCCTATAGGTGGAGAAGAATCTTTTAGGTAAACACCACGTTTGAAGTCAAAATTAGTTGATAGTGAAAGTTCAAATCTACCACTATTAGACCCCAAACCAACATTACTATAATTAGCTTGCAAAAATAAACCGGAAAAGATTTCGTGGGAGAAATTAGTCATAAATCCCGACCCATTTGAGCCAATAATATAACCTAATTCTACCTGCAATTTAGATTTATTTGGCTGAAAACGCCAATTGAGAGTTAGTAAAGAGTCCCCTTTAGAGTTGCTAGAACCAGGTGATGCAAGAGTTTGATAACTCAAACCCAGAGAATTATAGGAATTGCCTGCTTTTAATCTAGAGTTACCTAAGAGATTGTAAGTGAGGTTAGTTTTGGTAAGAAAATTACTACGAGAATGTTGGAGTTCAAAATTACCTATTTTGCCAGTTAAATCCCATTTTAGTTTGCTTACACTATTCCATTGCAGAGTTAGGGAAGCAGAAATTTTCCGGACTAATATATTAGTTCGCGCGCCAATGTTGTACCTAAATGGCGAACTAGCAGTGTAGTCATAGTTAAAATTACTAAATAGCGATAGACGGGGTAAAATAGTTCCACTAATATTCAAACTACTGCGTTGTAAATCTGTAGCTAAATTGGCTTTGATTTTAGGAGTGGGATTATACTGAATATTAGCATTAAAGTCCCAATCTGTGTTCAGAGTTGGAGTTAAAGCCGAAGCTGTAATTTGTAGGGGAGTATTTTCGGGTTGAAACAATAACTCTGTTGAGGCGGAAAAACCATTGTCATAACTAGCGATCGCTCCCAATGTCAGTTCTTGGGATACCCCATAACGATAGCTGGCAGCTAAAGACAAATCACTGAAAGTTCCTAAAAACTGTTTGTTATTAGTAAAATTATTGCGTCGTGTCCCGGCTGATACCATTAGAGAAGAAGTCTGGGAAGGCGACTGTCCAGGGATAATTGGGAGATTGACAATCCTTTCTTCGGGTTTAGATGTCAGTTTTCCTTGGGGATATAACAGTAATCGCACCTCAGAAAGGGTGACATCGTTAAAGCTGTATTTTCCTGATTCATCCACTAAAACCTCGGCAAAAAGCTGCTGATTATACCTAGAAAGTAATTGTACTAAAGTTCCTGGAGCGGCTTGACCTCTCACCGTTTGACCGAAACTGGTTGGCCGGACACGAGTATTTGCGTTTCCACCGTTCCCCAGGGGCATGGTAAATCCCCAGCGTTTGACGGCAGTTACACCCCAAAAAGGTTTGGGGCTAGTGCTACGCCAAAAGGGCTGTTGTGAGCCTATAAATAAATCGGTGGAGCTTTTGTTGAGAGTATAGCTGGCTGAACCTAATCTCAAAATGGTTTCATTTTTATTTTTGTCTTGGGTTCGTGTTTGATTGAGAGTAAGAAGCCATGATCCTCCTAGCAAGCTACCACTACTGGTAAATGTTCGGTTCTGACTACCACGAGAAGGGGAATTTTCGGTTGTTTCTTGTTTATTTATGGTGGTGACAGTGAATCGAGGCGCGGAAAGATGGGGGATATTCGTGAAGTCAATGGGCGGTTCAACGGGGACTTTGGTGGGGTCAGATTGGTTTGTGGCAGGATATTTAATTTGGATGCCATAATTATTAATGTCAAATTCTGGAGTAATACCAAACCAGTCTTTAACATCCCGTATAGACAACACAGCACCAATTTCGGGGTCGAGTTTGAGGCGGCTAAGATCAAGATTGAAGATAACTGTGCGTGATCGTAACTGTACCTGACCATTAGGCAAATTAGTCACCCGAATATTTAACGCCTTGATCATTGAATCATAGGGAACAAGCCAATCATCAAATTGAATTGCCTGAGAACCATCCTCAGTTCCCCTTATCAATGTACTTTTAACAACCATACGTCCATCTACTTCAATTCCAACAGGCAAAACACCCCATTGAGCAGCAATATTTTTAGGATCAATGGGGGGGATGGGTTGGGGGGATGGGTTGGGGGGAGAAGGGGCAGACTCATTAACTGGCGAGACTGCTGCGGTTTTAGGAACTTCTTGAGTAACTTCCTGATTTTTACTATTTGTTTCTTCTTTATTGAGTGGTTTGTTAGAGATTTTATCCGAGTATAGCTTATTTGAATCTATCACTCGCGGAAGCTCTACTGTATCGGTAAACTCTTTAACTCCAGGCGTTATAGCAGGCTTAATTTGAGTTTGTGCAAATACAGCAACGGCAGGGTTTATATGCTTACAGTAGTGGTCATAATTAGGATGGTAGTTGAAACATTGGACAGATGGTAAAAAATAAAAAGCCATCTTTATATATTTAGGTAGACATAAGCTAAGAGGCTGTTTAAAAAGTTTTTAATGTATAAATAAAT
>NZ_VILC01000053.1:0-28972 GCF_009712065.1 Aphanizomenon sp. UHCC 0183
TCGCAATGACTGTAAATATTTTTGTTCAATTACTTATACTCTTCCCTGTCACCTGCTGTTTACTACCTATCCACCAAGCTAGTCCACCCATAAACAGCACTCCCATAACTCCCTGCAAAGGATTATTATTTACACCAGTCACCCAATCAGGAACTTGACCCGAATATTTAGTTAATTGTCCCACATTAATAATGTAATAACCCCAAACTAACCCACCATGTAAACCAATTGGTAAGCCTAAACGTCCCCGTCGCCAACGTTTTCCCCATACCTGCGTTAAACCCAACAACACCAAAGCCGGAAACTGGGGTAAAGTATGAATAATTGCCTCCAAAGGTTTAATAAAATGGGATACAGCAAATAAAATTGCATCTATCCAGAGAGCAATATTTAATTTATAATCTCGTTGTAACTCATCCAATAACCAACCCCGAAATAATAATTCTTCTGCAAAACCCACCCCAAAACCAACTAATAAACCTTCTAAAATTATTCTCCCTAAAAATACTTGTGGTTGTTGCCATATCAACCAACCCAGTACACCTTCTAAACCAAATAAAACTAAAACAGTAGTTAGTCCAATAGCCAACCCCTGCAACACATTCACCCCATTCAGGCGTGTAAATTCTAAACCATAATGGCTGAATATTTTTGGTTGCTGATAAACTTGTGTACCCCAAATATTCAGCAGAAAAATAAACTCTACATATAATATAACCAGAGTTAAAATACTTTCTAAATTAGTATCTTCAACTAGCAAATAAATTGGTACAGCTAGGGGTAGCCATAAAAACAGTAAGGCCAGTATAAAACAAACTAGCCTCACAGGAACGGGGTATTGGGTAAGTTGAGTGAGATTAATTTTCATAAAGTTAGTCAATTATCATCAGTCAACAATATACTGCTAATGACTAATGACCAAAAACTATTCTTCTGGTTCAATCGTACTACTTAAACCATGATTGTTGAGGGTTTCAGAATAGAACTCCGCGTGTTCTTGAGCGCAAGTAATAACCAAAGCTAACCCGTTATGGTGAGCTTCCATCATAATACTAACAGCTTGCGGTTGGGTAATGCTATTAACAGTAGTCATTAGCACTTGTACAACATACTCCATCGGATTATAATCATCATTATGGAGCAAGACGCGATACTGAGGCGCAAGCTTGCGGGATGTAGAACGCTTCTCAATGGTTTCGACTGACACGGTTCTTTGCTCTTTTATCGTTGATTTACTACAATATATTCCTGTTAAGCAAATGCTGAACAGTTATTTACTTCTGCATTGCCGTATTTCCATCTTAAAATACCTTTGGCGTTGCTGAGAAGCTTTTCCTATGACATCATAGCACAAACACAAGAAATTTACATTAATAATTGGGACAGAAAAATTTTCCCTTATTTTCTATCTCATCACTGGCAACGGGAATTATTAAAATTAAGGAAACTGCCACACAGAAGTCAATACTCTAGATAGTTATGGATATCAGCCCAAAATTTCAACCAGGACAAATTGTATCCTTGGATTATAGCCATCAGCATCTTTATGCAGAAGTTATTGAAATCGTCGTTTCCCGACAATTGTGTTGGGTGCGTCCTTTACTGCTTGTGAACTCTAACTCAGGATTACCACTTATAATTGATTTACAAGGTGTATCAGATTTGTTCTGGCCACTAGATTTGTTTAAACCGGCTTTAGATACAGAAGTTATTGCTTTTTTAGGGCAACTTTTTCCTAAAGAACTAAAATTTGAGCCTGATTTAGTAGCTAAACAACAATTTAATTTATTTATTCATCAACTGTGGCAAGCATATCAACAAGGACAATAAACATAAAGAGACTTAATTGCGTAGGTAATACTAGCAACATAGGATGTTAATAAGCATCTTCAGTACCTTCCAGCACGAGTATTATCCCCAGGTAGGAACTAACTGTACCCGACCAGCATCCATCTCTGCCATTAGTAATTCTAAAGCTTCATAGTCAACATCAGAGATATGACCTAGCTTTGTTAATTCCGAGTTAATCTCATTTTCGATTTCTGGCGTTAGCTTGCGGATATGCAGGGCTTTTTCTACCAACTGACGAATCACGTATCGAGTTTTCATAACAAATAAACCAAATTGCAGTTACTAGTCATTATCTAAGACAATGCTCGGTATAAAAGGTGATTTATACCTCTCGACCCTGTGATTTAGATCACTACTAAATAATCAAGACCAGTTATTCGGTAACTCTGTTTTTATCAATGACAAGGGTAAAAGTCAAGGTGGACAATTACAGAGAAATTTTCCTGAAACTACCTCCATTCACAGTTTCAGCAAGAGTAACTGCTATAGGGACAGATGATTAATCTGCATTCAGAAGGCATAAGTAGATTGTTTTTTAACTTGCTAAAAAAAAATGTATATATAATTACACTTTACCATTGACTTATGACAATCTTTAAATAAACCCAGTCAAGCTATAAAGATTGAGTAAAGAGACTTCAAACTTGTAGCCAAGTCAGAAAAAAAAGTTGATCTTTAAACAAGATGCAAATTTACACTTATAAAAGCTTAGACGATAATGTCAATATAATTCCTAAAATTTTACGCCTTTGCTTCTGGAAGCCTCTGCACGTGCCTCTTTCAGAGGAACTTTGTTAACGCGCAGCGTGTAGGCATAACCTAAATAAAATTATTGAACTCCAGTCAAAATCTCTAATTAATGCTAGTGTTGGGGTGGTTAGCTGTAATTTATGGTAGCTAGAAGATAGCAAAGTGGCTGTTTTAGTTGAACAATTAATAACATCGGATATTTTAAAACCTGCCCGTTACCTGGGTAATGAGCGTTTAGCAGTCCATAAACCTTGGGATACGGCAACAATCCGTTGGGTTTTGACCTATCCAGAAGTGTATGAGGTAGGGGCATCAAATTTAGGGCATATCATCTTATACAATATTTTGAATGCCCAGCCTCGCCAGTTATGCGATCGCGCTTATCTACCAGGAGCGGATTTAGCCGCCAAACTTCGCACCACGCAGACACCCCTGTTTGCAGTGGAATCTAAACGGTGGTTGACGGACTTCGATATTTTAGGCTTTAGTCTCAGTTACGAATTAGGATGCACCAATATTTTAGAAATGTTGGACTTAGCCGGAATCCCCGTGACTAGAGAAGAACGGTTACAGGGAAATTACCCGCTAATTTTTGCCGGTGGACAAACAGCAACCTCTAACCCCGAACCCTATACAGATTTCTTCGATTTCATGGTTTTGGGAGATGGTGAAGAACTACTTCCCGAAATTGGCTTGGTTTTAGAAGAAGGGAAAAAATCAGGCTTGAGTCGTCAAGAACTATTATTAGACTTGGCGCAAATTCCTGGTGTCTATGTGCCGCAGTTCTATGAGATGGGTGTAGGTGGGGCTGTATATCCCCTGCGTCCAGATGTACCCAAAAGAGTCCTCAGAAGAGTCGCCACACCCATTCCTGCCTATTCTATCGGCTTAGTTCCTTATGTAGAAACAGTACATGATCGCCTCACCATTGAAATTCGTCGCGGTTGTACTCGCGGTTGTCGCTTCTGTCAACCAGGAATGCTAACTAGACCAGCGAGGGATGTCGAACCGGAAAAAGTGGTAGAAGCTATAGAAAAGGGAATGCGGGAAACTGGTTACAATGAGTTTTCCCTCTTGTCTTTAAGTTGTTCAGATTATTTAGCCCTACCAGCGGTGGGGATGGAAATAAAAAATCGCTTAAAAAATGACAACATTTCCCTCACCTTACCTAGTCAAAGAGTAGATAGGTTTGATGAAAATATTGCCAATATCCTGGGAGGTACGCGCCAAGGTGGGTTAACCTTTGCCCCAGAAGCGGGTACACAAAGAATGCGGGATATTGTCAATAAGGGTTTGACAAATGAAGAGTTATTGCGGGGTGTAAAAACAGCGTGGTCACAAGGTTGGGATAAAATTAAGCTGTATTTTATGATTGGGTTACCCGGTGAAACAGATGCCGATGTGATTGGCATTGTGGAAACGGTAAGATGGTTAAAGCAAGAATGTTGGGAAAAGGGCAGAAGATCCTTAAACTTCACTTTGACCATTTCCAACTTTACCCCCAAACCCCATACTCCCTTTCAATGGCATTCAGTTTCCACAACTGAGTTTGCGAGAAAGCAAAACCTACTCAGAGAAGAATTTCGGGGAATGCGGAATGTGAAAGTAAATTTCACGGATTTTCGGATCTCGGCGATGGAAGACTTTATTGGTAGAGGCGATCGCACTCTGGGGAAAGTGTTACATCGGGCTTGGAAATTGGGTGCAGGCATGGATGCTTGGTTTGATAATGTAGATAAAGCCTTTACAGCTTGGGGAACAGCCATTACCGAAGCCGGTCTAGACTGGAAATACCGTCAAGTGGAAAATGGCGAATGGAATCTGTTTGCTGTCAGCAACAACGAACAAGAAACTCTATCACCTCTGGATACTCCCTTACCTTGGGATCATATTGATACTGGCATTGATAAAAAGTGGCTGCAACAAGACCTACAACGCGCTCTAGAAGCTGCAATTGTCCCTGACTGCTCTTTTGAAGGTTGTTCTCATTGTGGAGTCTGTGGCACTGATTTCGGTCATAATGTGGTTATGGCTGCACCACCCATTCCCAGCTTTGCCGGCGATTTTGTCCCCAACACCACCAAAGCCCAACGATTGCGAGTATGCTTTGGTAAACAAGGAAATATGGCTTTAGTCAGTCACTTAGATTTGATGCGTCTATTTGATCGAGTTATGCGCCGTGCCAGTTTACCCATCACCTTCACAGGTGGTTTTCATCCTGGACCGAGGATTGCTTTAGCCAGTGCTTTAAGTTTAGGTGCTACCAGTAGTGGAGAAATAGTTGATTTTGAGTTGACTGAACCAATTGATGTGGCAACTTTTCATACCCAATTGGTTAAACAACTACCTACTGACATTCCTGTGTATAATGTGGTAGAAATAGACATCAAGTCTCCCTCCGCTACCCAAAAGCTAGAAGCAGCCGAGTATTTACTCACATTGTCTACAGCCCAAAGCGAGGGACAATCGGCACAATGGCAAAACTGGATTGAGACTATTAAACATCAAGAGGAGATTTTATCGGCACATACAACCAAATCCGGTAAACAGCAATTAATAAATCTGCGCGATCGCCTGTGGGAGATAGAATTAATTTCAGTCTCTCACCAAGAATTAGACTCAACAGCCGTTGTGCGTTACTTGGGTAGCTGTCGTCCTGATGGAGTGATCTTGCGTCCTGAGCAAATCTTGTCTATGCTAGAAACAGTGGCAAATGTAGAATTTCACATCTTGCATATCCACCGCCAGCGTCTAGTAGTCTGTCAACCCGAAAATGACGGGTGAAGGCAAGCAGGGGGAGAAGAGAGGCAAGGGGGGCAGGGGAGGGAAGAACAGAAGTTTTTTCCGCTCATTACCCGTCAAAATAAATTTGACGAACTTCTAGTTATTGGCTAACTTGCTAGTAGTTGTCAAAAATTAGCACATTGTAGGAATTGATTTTTGGCAAGGTTGCGTTAGAATAATGATCAAGAGAAATTTTCTGGCACTGCATTGAATGACTTGATTCACTACCTGCGATCATCACAGGAACGAAGGCAAAGATATACAGTAGATTGCAAATTAATGAGGTACAGGATCTAAATTCAAAGCCGGACAGCAAGCCAGTTTTACCCCTGACTCCTGACTCTGTTAATTCTGCCGTAAGAATGTCACTTCTAAGATTGTATCCCAGAGAAACTCTACTGCTGATTACAAATCACAAGAAATAACGAATGGCACGGAAGCCACTTGGCTTTAGACAATGGAGGAAGTGCCAACGGCGAATTTATTCGCAGTGACATGATAGAACTAATGAGCTAGTAGGAGTAACTATCAACGCAAAGAAGTGTTTTATTAAGGAGAAACCCCTGATTTATCTCGTCTCGGCATAGCCGTAGCCTGGGTAAACAAGCAATGGTTAAGCATGGAGCGTTTAACACTAAAAACTGATGGAATCGGAAAGCACTAAATCAATCTAAAAGCAAGCACAATTGCAATACCTGTCATACTAGTAATTGTTTTGAGTGTCTAGGGGGGTACTTGACTGTCCCTTTTAAGCAAGTCTTAAAGAATCCGCGTGTCTTCAGACCGCAGAGTGTCAATAACAATAGCTTTCGTTAACTTCTCCATTGACCGATCCAAGTCCATCTCTTAAATAAGACTTGCTTTTATTGCGGGCTTTTAAGCAATTGCTATGAATGCAAGTGTGTTAAATTGTAAAAGTGCAACACAAGTATTGACAGAGATTACAACCCTGCCATAATTCTTACAAGGATGACCACATGAGTTATCTGCACCTAGCTAGACTTTCTAGTAAAAACACGGATAGTGAATCCAGTGATTAAGGCAGATTTCCCTACATCGCCAGATGGTAAACCCAAAGAGATACCGTATCTAGACGCAGAGGTTTTTTGCCATGCGTGTGTTATGTCAGAAGTCAGGAGTCAGCGAGTCAGGAGTAAAACCCTGGTTGGGGATGAGTTTCATGATTAATTGATGTCCTAACTACCTTGTGTGTTGCTATATTTAGATATGGTCAGCTTTACTTAATGAATCTTAACTTTGAAACAGATATCTACGGATATCCAAAGTTTAAATAGCAGCGTATAGTAGGGGAAATCAGCCAAGGGCGGTTGATGGAAGTTCTTAAACTATATGCAGTTATCCAGGAATAATCCGGCGTGTAAACGCAATCACAGTATCATTAGCTCTTCATAACTTTGCAGAGCTACTCAAGTTGGAATTTTTTATTACTAGTAGCGTCTTGTAGCAGCGACCGTTAGGACAAGCGGGATAACAAAGAAATTCCTGGTAATTCCCAGCGGTGCTGCCAATTTTTGAGGAAATTGAATGCCAAAACAAATTATCATCGCGGAGCAGTATCAAATTGCTGCTGTATTTTCAGAAGATCAAATACAAGAACTCGTTGTAGCTACGGGTCATCACCAAATTGGTGATATCTATCTGGGTGTAGTAGAAAATGTATTACCTGGGATAGATGCGGCTTTTGTCAATATCGGCGATCCAGAACGCAACGGATTTATTCACGTCACTGATTTAGGTCCATTAAGGCTGAAACGTAGTGCAGCAGCAATCACAGAACTGTTGACACCACAACAAAAAACCTTAGTGCAGGTGATGAAAGAGCCAACCGGATCAAAAGGTCCCAGGCTCACAGGTAATATCACATTACCTGGACGTTATGTAGTGTTAATGCCCTATGGACGAGGGGTAAATTTATCGAGACGGATTAAAAGCGAAAGTGAACGTAATCGCCTCAGAGCTTTGGCTATTTTAGTGAAACCAGCAGGGATGGGGTTACTAGTACGCACAGAAGCAGAAGGTAAGCCAGAAGAAGCCATTATTGAAGATTTGGAAGTGCTGCAAAAGCAGTGGGAAATTGTCCAGCAAGAAGCAGTGACTTCCCGTGCGCCGGCTCTACTGAATCGTGATGATGACTTTATTCAGCGCGTTCTTAGAGATATGTATGGTAGTGATGTGAATCGCATTGTTGTTGATTCCAGCACTGGCTTAAAACGGGTAAAGCAGTATTTACAAAACTGGAGTGGTGGACAAACACCCCAAGGATTGTTAATTGATCATCACCGCGATCGCTCACCCATTTTAGAATATTTCCGCATCAATGCCGCCGTCCGTGAAGCCCTCAGACCGAGGGTAGATTTACCATCAGGCGGTTATGTGATCATCCAACCAACGGAAGCTTTAACCGTCATAGACGTGAACTCCGGTTCATTCACCCGTTCGGCAACTGCTAGAGAAACAGTGCTGTGGACAAACTGCGAAGCAGCAGCGGAAATTGCCCGTCAGTTACGGTTGCGGAACATTGCAGGTGTGATTGTGGTTGATTTCATTGATATGGAATCCCGTCGTGATCAAATGCAAGTTTTAGAACACTTTAACAAAGCTCTTAAAGCTGATAAAGCCCGTCCCCAAATTGCCCAACTGACTGAACTAGGTTTGGTGGAACTTACTCGTAAGCGTCAAGGTCAAAACATTTATGAATTGTTTGGCGAAACTTGTCCTACTTGTGGCGGCTTAGGACATACCGTCAGATTACCTGGAGAACTAGAAAACCGTCTGCCTATCCCGGCTGCGGACATCCCAGAGCGATTTGTACCCATGCCTCAAAGGGAATCTCGTCCATCTGCACCCACTACTCGCATACCTGATATCGGTAGTGTGCCACAAGTGACACCAAAAGATGTCTATGATGGCTTTGGTGATGGATTTGAAACTGAACCGGAATTTAGTTCTCTGCATCTGATCAATCATCCTAGTTACCAAGAATTAAATGATAAGCGTCGTACCCGGACCCGCCGTAGCCGCATTAGTGTGAATGGTGGTAACGGTAAGGATGAATCCCGCTTACCTAGTAATCCTCTAGCTTTTGTTAATGATTCAGATTTAGACTTAGAAGAACCTGAATTACCAATACCAGAAATCTCTCCCCCAACTATTAATAAATCAGGTTGGACGGAAAGACCAGAACGGACAAAGGTAAAATTAGACCCGATTAAGGTAGAACCACCAGAGGTGATTACGGTGGAAATGTCAGCAAAGGAACAGGATACTTATGCTGAAATGGGAATTTCTCCTTTACTCAAGTTAGATCGGGAGGGAAAAAATCCTAGATCGGTGATTATCAATGTTGTGCAACCAGGACAATCACCTATTGAAAAATCTGAAGTTGTTCCTGAACCAATTGTTACCGAAAAAACACTTCCTGAAGTTGTCGCTATTAAACTACCGACATCAAAATTTGAGATAGAAGAAGATTCATCCTTTCCACCATTAGTAATATTTCCAGAATTGACAGAAATTCCTGAAGAAAAAGCAACTAAAGCTGAAGGAAAAATAGAAACTGAGAAAGAAACTAAAGTTGAAGAAAAAACGGAAATTGAAAAAGAAATAGAATCTGATAGTAATAGTAGTTCTATTCCTAATCGTCGTCGTCGTCGTCGTTCATCAGCCTTAGATACAGATGGTTTCGGACTGTGATTTTCATGATTTGTGTGATTTTTGTGATTAATTAATTAATTAATTAATTGATTAATTGATTAATTGATTGATTGATTGATTGATTAATGAATTAATCAAGTAAATCAAATCAATGAGATAAATCATAGTTCCGATTAATCATCTACATCAAATAAATCAAACAAATCATAGTTTAGACAATGGCAGACATTAAACCTGCATCCTGGGATAATTCGAGTTGGTTAGAGTTTTCTACTTACTCAAATATGCAGGGTGCAGTTGGGGGTGTAGATGAGGTAGGTAGGGGCGCTTTATTTGGGCCTGTGGTAGCAGCGGCAGTTATATTACCAGTAGACGCTTTATCAATACTGATGTTAGATAACATTAAGGATAGTAAAAAGTTGTCTAGTTCTCGGAGAACTAAACTGGCTCAAAAAATTGCCACGTTGGCTGTAGATTGGAGAATTGGTTATGCTACAACGAAGGAAATAGATGAGTTGAATATTTTACAGGCGACTCTTTTGGCTATGAAGCGGGCTGTTTTGAAGTTGCGGGTAAAGCCTGAACTGTTTTTGATTGATGGTAATCAGTTGGTGAAGAATTTGCCAATACCTCAAGAAACAGTTGTCAAAGGTGATGAGCGATCGCTTAATATTGCCGCAGCTAGTATCATGGCAAAGGTTTGGCGTGATGATTTGCTGCAACGGTTAGCGTTAAAATATTCCCTGTATGATCTAGAAAAAAATAAAGGTTATGGAAGTCCGCGTCATTTACTGGCACTTCAAAAATACGGACCTTCATCTTTACACCGTCGCTCTTTTCGTCCCTGCCAAACAATTTTAGATTTTAGATTTTAGATTTTGGATTCCCAGTTTTTGAGGACAATTGCCAAATTTGCCTTATTTTTCCATAAACTACTCAAAATTTAAACTTGGTAATATGGCTTGCACCACGCTACCGCTATCAGTGATGTTGTGATCAGTTTCGTTATTTTGAGTTTGTGAGATTACCCAATGACGATAATCTGCTAAGAGGTGATGTAACAATCTTTGCTTAATTGTTAGTAATACACTTTTGAGCAATCCATTCCCTGTAGTTTCTAAAATTGATTTGGGTGTAAAGGAAAATGGTTGCGGTATGTCTACTAAAACTTCCAAATCAGCTTTCCCTTGCAGGTAAGTTTCACCATTGAGTTGAACTGGTGACAAATAGCCTTTTAAATTCAGTGCAAACCTTTCGTTAATATACTCAAAACCCAATATCTCACAACCGAGCGATCGCAAATAAATTGTTCCGCTTGCATCCGCCCAAACTCTCATGTCTACAGTTGGCTGAATACTCAGTGACATAAAAGACAAAGGACGCATTTTTAATCGAAAACCTTCTTCAGAAAGTTGTTGAATTCTTGTATTATCAGCTAAGGCATTGACTAAACGTTGAGGCTGCCGCAGGTAGTGTTGAATAGGAATAGATTGCTTAGGAACGGAAATTTCCACCGATTGAGAGGCAATAAACTTAGTAACCATGAGCAAATTAAACCATTTGTTTTTAATTGTAATATTTTTTAACAATTTGAATTGCCAAAAATCTAACTTTTAATTTATTATTCATCAAATCCGCCAAATTTAACAGCATGAACCAGAAAATCGCTCATTTAGGTCCGCCAGGAACTTATGCCGAACAAGCGGCTTTTTTTTATCTCAACTGGTTAAAAGCCCATTCGGACATTAATTCTCAAAAAAACTTTGAATTATGTCCATATTCTACCATTGCTCAGTCCCTACAAGCGATCGCCGATAAACAAGCAGAAGTAGCTGTTGTCCCGGTGGAGAATTCTATTGAAGGTAGTGTCAACATGACAATGGATAGTTTATGGCAATTGGGGAATTTAAAAATTCAGTTAGCTTTAGTTTTACCAATTCAACATACATTAATTTCCTATGCTACAAATTTAGATAATATTAAAACTGTCTATTCTCATCCTCAAGCGTTAGCGCAATGTCAAGTATGGTTATCACAGTTCTTGCCAAATGTCAATTTAATTCCCCGAAATTCAACCACTGAAGCACTACAGGGATTAGAAGAAGAGGTAACTACAGCAGCTATATCTTCTAGTCGGGCGGCACAATTGTATAATTTACCTATTCTTGCCAGAGGGATTAATGATTATCCAGAAAACTGCACTCGGTTTTGGGTAGTAAGTACGGAGGAAAATCATCCCATTGATTGTACTCATACATCTTTAGCATTCAGCGTACCAGCTAATATACCGGGCGCATTAATGAAAGTATTATCAGTATTTGCTAGTTTAGGTATTAATCTGAGTCGGATTGAATCGCGTCCGACAAAACGTTCTTTAGGGGAATATTTATTCTATTTAGATATTGAAGCAGATGTAAATGCACAAATTATGAAATCTGCTTTGGAAGAGTTGCGAAATTATACAGAAATTTTGAAAATTTTTGGTAGTTATAGTGTGTTACCAATTAATTTATAATTGGGGAAATGCAAAAAATCAATGATTGGGCGCAGGGCCTGCGCCCCTACTTTGTGGTAATAGTGTAAAAATATATAGAATATTCTGAAAATATCCATTACATTACTTTTTGAAATGCCAAGTTTTCCGACTTCTACCTTAATGCAAATATCTGTAGCGCCAAAACTTTGTCAACCTTTAAAGATTGTCGCCTTGGGGGATAGCTTAGTATATGGATACGGTGATCCGGAGAAAGGCGGTTGGGTGGAACAATTGCGACGGTGGTGGATGTTACCGGACAGTGTGGGTCATGTGCTTTATAATTTGGGGGTAAGGGGCGATCGCACACAGCAAATATGCCAACGTTTAGAAGCAGAATTTCGTCACCGGGGAGAAATCCGCAATCGTGTCCCTGACTTGATTATTTTGTCTGTCGGTGTTAACGACACACCTCGGTTAAGAAGTCCCAACGGCAGAAATTACACAGATTTTAGTCAGTTTGAATCAGAAATCGCTACATTGCTGGATCAAGCTCAAAAACTCTGTCCTGTGCTGTTTGTGGGGATGGTTCCCGTAGACGAAAGCAAAATGCCCTTCCTTGATTGTTTATTCTATAATCATGCCGACCAATACCGCTACAAAGAAGCAACACGACAAGCTTGTGAACAAAAACAGATTCCCTATTTAGATATTTTTGATCAATGGATGCAGCGGAGTCAAGGATGGAGAAGCGATCGCATCACCAGCGACGGACTGCATCCCAACACCCTGGGTTATCAAGACTTGTTAGAAGCCGTACTCAACTGGAAAGAATTATCCCAATACCATTGTCAAGCTGATTATCGGGCAGAATTGCAGCAGGAGTTAAGATAAGTTGGCTGTCAGAAATCGCTAACGCCACGCTTCGCTATCAGGATGTCCAGGATTAAAAGATGAACAGAATAAAAACAGGGATTTTACAGCACTTCCCGATGTTATGAGGTACAAATGGCAGAGTTTGGGTTTATGGTCATTGTAAACCCCTGCCCTCCAAAAATCCACCCGATTAACCCTCCCGTACCGCTACCGTAAAAAGATATTTTGATAGTAGAAAAATATTTCTCAACGACGCTATAATAAAAAAATCTATACTTCAATGAATAAGTAATTGTCAGTAACCCAGCCCTAAAGGGACTGGGCTTGCAAGAGTAATCAAGCAAGCCGTGCTGACCAGACCACCCTGAGCGTAGTCGAAGGGTAGCCGTTATTTGAGTCACGACACCCCGGAATGCGAAGCTAGTTCCCTGCTCTGTCATTTGCAATTAAACAGTTTTAAGGTCACTGAAACAGTGTTGCAAGTCTAACAAGCTCTTATAACTGGTCGAAGCTAACATCACCCCAGAAATGGGAGTTGGTTTCCAGATTCCAATCAAAAATCTGGTTTCAATTTTAATATCCACAGCGGTTAAAACCGCACGTGTCGCTTCCCTCTCAGGTCTAAAGACACTGAGTTTCCCACTTACCGCGAGGTCTTATGAAAAAAATAGAAATAGAACTAGATCAAGAAACTTATGACAAAATACAACAACTAACCCAGACTAATCATTGTCAAATCTCAGATTTAATTAAAGCAATGATTGAGCAATTGACTCAACCAGAAATTCTCAACGATTCATTTATTGGCAAATGGTCAGATGATGCAGAATTAGTTGATCAAATGATTGAAGATATGTTAAAACATAGAACCTAAAAAATGCCAAATTAACAGTGAAAAATAAAACTTTAATTGATACAGATATTTTGTCAGAAATTCGCAAAGGTAAAAATCCCCAAGTTATAGCTAAAGCGATTGCTTATAAAACTATTTTTAAACATTATACGATATCTGTAATTACAGTTTCAGAAGTTATCAAAGGATGGAGAAAATTAAACCGCAATGATCGGATTCAGGAATTTTTAATAGATTTACCACAAATGGAAATTTTATCTTTAGAACAAAAAAGTGCTGAATTATCTGGATTAATTTACGCTGATTTAGAAAAAACTGGACAAACTATAGGATTAGCAGATGTATTAATTGCTGCAATTGCTATAGAAAATAATTTAATTCTAGTAACAGGAAATACTAAACACTATCAAAAAATTCAATCATTAGGTTATCCTTTGCAATTAGATAATTGGAGAGATTGATTTAGAATCAGCCACTTCTGAGAGCGACAATGGGGTCTAACATAGCAGCTTGTCGGGCGGGAAAGACACCGAAAACTAAGCCTATGCTACCAGATATTGTCACAGCCACAGCGATCGCATATAGAGGAAATTGAGGAGTTAAAGGCGTGAAAAATGCCAAGGGGATAGTTCCCCCAACTCCTAAAATTATCCCCAGCAAACAGCCAGAAAGAGAGAGAATAATTGCCTCAATTAAAAACTGCGCTAAAATATCATTCTGAGTTGCCCCAACTGCCTTGCGTAAACCAATTTCTTGAGTGCGTTCAGTCACAGAAACTAACATAATATTCATAATGCCAATTCCACCTACTAACAGAGAAATGGCAGCAATCAAAGCTAATAATAAAGATAAAATACTAGTCACCTGAACTACCAATTCTTGAAACTTTTTATTAGCGAAAACAGCCACATCTTTCTTACCATGTAGTCGAGCCAGAATATTAGTAATTTGAAAACCTGCCGCGCGAACACTATCTCTATTTTTTGCAGTTACTAAAATATAACTGAGAGGAATATCAGATATTGATCTACGTCCAACTAATCTATTAGCAAATGTTGTCAGTGGGACAATTGCAGTTTGATCCAAATTCTCCCCAGCAAATGCACCCTTTGATTGCAATAAACCAATAACTTGAAACGAGATATTATTAATCATCACTTCTTGTCCCACAGGATTTTCATCACCGAACAACTTGCGGCTAGTTTCTGCACCCAAAACAGTGACTTGAGCCTGTTGTTGCTGTTGTTTTTGATTAAACATTCTACCAGTGGCAAGAACAAGATTTTGCACAGCGAGCAAATCAGACGTAGTTCCTTTAACAGTTGTTGATGTTAATTTATTATTAAAGCTAATTGGCATTTTCTGCTCATCTATAGGAGCAACTTTGCTAACACTAGGAACTTGAGCTTTAATTGCTTCTGCGTCTGATAACACCAATTGAGCATCAGGAAATTTCATGCCTTCATCATCTTCAAAATTACTATATACCGTGAGTTGATTTGCTCCAAACGCCTCAAGTTTGCCCAATACAAGATTTTGTGCGCCCTGTCCAATCCCAATCATACTAATAACAGAAGCATTGCCAATAATTATTCCCAGCATAGTTAGTCCGCTACGGAGTTTATTAGCAGCGAGAGTTGCAAAAGCCATGTTCACACTTTCTAGCAAATTCATAATTTAAAACGATAAAAAGATAAATTTCTTCTGCTGACTCCTTACACCAAGAAACCTGCAAATAAAAAACACCCAACCACCTAAAGCAAAAAATTTCTTAAACTCTCATTCCTCCGTGTTCTCTGTGTCTCTGTGGTTCGTTTATTTAAGTATTTTTTTAATTAGAAATCCCTAAGATCCCATAGGACGATCAACACCATCAATTAATTGATTAGCTGGTGGTTGGATAAAAACCCGTTCACCCTCAGAAAGTCCGCCCAAAATTTGCGTTTTATCACCAGATGTAATTCCTACCTGTATCGGATGAAATTTGGCTTGATTATCTTTGTCTGGTAACAATACACCCACTTGCCCCTCTTTACCAGAAACCACAGCAGCCGAAGGAATTACCAAAGCATTGCGAATGTCATTTACTAGAAAAGTTAACTTCACATTTAGCCCTACCTTGAGTTTATCTTGACCCGTTGCCAAAGCAATCTTGACTCGCATAAATGTGACATTTTCTTCCTTAACTCCTCTGGGGGCAATCAAACGGACTTTCCCTTGAAAAACTTGATCAGGAAAAGCATCAAGGCGAATTTCTACAGGCTGATTTTTCTGAATCTGCGCCATATTTACTTCGGGAACTTTAGCTTCTATTTCCAAACCACTGGATAATTCAGCAATGGAGGCGCTAGTTCCCCCTTCATTAGTGGAAACAGAAGTATTTGGAGTTACAAAGTCCCCCGCTTGGGCAAAACGTCGGGTAATTAAGCCAGAGAAAGGAGCGCGAATGAAAGTATTTTCTAACTGATTTTCGTAAAATTGTAATTGGGCAGTTGCTTGAGCTACTTCAGCACCGGCTTTGGTAATTTCCTCAGTTTGATAACCGGAAAGTAGTTTTTTCAGTTGTTGTTGGGCAGATATCAGACTAAATTTAGCTTGTTCTAAGTTATCCTTGGCACTTTTTTCTTCATTTAAAGCCGTATCTAGTTCATCACGGGAGATTGCTCCTTGAGATACAGGATATTGCCTACGCTTAACTCGTTGAGAGGCTAATACCAAGCGAGATTGAGATTCCCTTACTTGCGCCGTGTACTTACGGACATCAGCTTGAGCGATCGCAATTTCTTCCGGTCTATAACCCTTACGCTTTTCTTGTAATTCGGCTTTTGCCTTCCATAACAGCGCTCGGTACTGATTCACCTGGGCTTGAAAGGCTTGACGCTCCATTTCTGCGATTAATTGTCCTTTTTGGACAGAACTACCTTCATCTACATAGAGTTTGGCAATTCGACCGGCTTCTCTTGGGCTAATGTTAATTTTGCGAACTGGTTGCACGACTCCATTGGTTTTGATTTTAATGTTTAAGTTGCTGGTAGTCACAGGGACTGTCAAATCTGTAATATCTTTTTTGCTGGGTTGATACCAATGGCTAAAGTAAGCAATACCCATTCCAGATAAACCAAATGCAGTCAGCCCAATGAGCCAAGGAATCGGATTTTTGATGTTCATGGCTGATGGAATAACGAACCACAGAGGCGCAGAGGACACAGAGAAATGAGAGTGGAAGATGATTTCTGCGTAAGTCCTAGAATTAAGTTTTTTTGTATTACACTCCGTACTGTTCTACTTGCATATTCCATAGGGATGTATATTCGCCTCCCAGTTGTAAAAGTTCTTGGTGAGTGCCATCTTCAATTAAATGACCATCTTTGAGGACTAAGATGCGGTCAGCCATTCGCACTGAGGCTAATCTGTGGGTAATTAGGATGGTAGTTTTCCCTTCCGCTAGTTCCACAAAGCGTAGGTAAAAATCACACTCGCTGCGGGGGTCTAGGGCTGCGGTAGGCTCATCCAGAAGGAGTAGTTGGGCTTCTTGGCGGACAAAAGCACGAGCTAGAGCTAATTTTTGCCACTGTCCTCCAGAAAGTTCTGTACCGCCAAACTGTTTACCCAATTGTGTATCTTCTCCACTGGGAAAATCATCCACTAGTTTGACGATATCGGCTTTTTCTACTGCATATCTGAGAATTTCTCGATTTTCTAGGGCGGCTAGGTTTCCTAAGGCGATATTTTCTCCCAGGGTGAGCGAGTAATGTCCGAAATCTTGGAAAACCCCGGCTATTTGCTGTCGCCATTGGTCTAAATTCAAATCTCTGAGGTCTACACCATCAACGATAATCCGTCCTGTGGTGGGGTCGTAGAGCCTGGTTAATAGTTTGACTAGAGTGGTTTTACCTGCGCCATTTTCTCCAACTATGGCTACTGTTTGTCCTGGGTAAAGGGTAAAGGAAATATCCTTGAGTGCTAATCTACCATCTGGGTAGTGAAAATCAACTTGATCAAAGGTAATACCTGTACGAATCGGAGTGGGGATTTTTTCTCCAGGTATGTTCAATACCATTGGGGTGGGACTGTCGAGAAAGTTGAAAAACTGCTGCATATAGATAATATTCTCGAATAAATCCAACCAATGACTGACAAATCTTTCTAAATTATTCTGGAAGTAAGTTAATGATTGTACGAATAAAAGGACACTTCCTGGGCTTAACTGTCCTCTAAAAGCTTGCTTGACTACCCAATAGAAAGAAAATCCGTTTCCTAATGTACTGAGAATAGCTAAACTAGATGACCAAAATGCTTGTTTACCTCTCAGATGACGCATAGATTGATGTAAAGATTGAAATGCTTGCCCGTAAAGCTGCATAAAAAATGCACCTAGCTGAAACAACCTGATTTCTTTGGCATAGGTATCAGTGAGCATTACTGTCGTGTAATACTGCATTTTTCGAGCTTGGGGACTGTTTTCAAATAAAGTGATCCAAATCTCTCTACCATATTGGGAAGAAACTACGATCTGGGGTATAGTGGCGATCGCAATTACCAATGGTATCCAAACAGCCAGGGGAATTAATAGCCCAATTACCACGATTAAAGTAATCAATGAGCGGCTTAATTCCACCAAATTTTCAACTAAGTTTAAGGGTTTATAGCTAACTTGTTGTTGAAGAATTTGTAACTCATCATAAAATTCAGCATCTTCAAATCGGCTCAAGTCCGAAAAACTATCAGCTTTTCGCATTAATAATAAACTAATGTGAGCCGCTAATTTATCATTGAGATTTCCTTGAAGTGCCAATATCCAAGGATAGAGAAGGTTTTCTAATAGCAAAGCTCCCACCCATGCTGCTACTAAAAGCCACAAAATTGAATCATCTAATGCTTTACCAGTTGTTAAGGCTGTAGCGACAGTATCTACCACTAGTTTGGTAATCCAAACACTAACCCCAGGAAGAAACCCTTGCAATAAGGTTACAGCAATCAAAAACACCATTTCTTGAGGTGCTGCTGTCCATAACAAGGGTAAGGAACGCCATAAAACTCTACTATAATCTTCCACCCAAACTCTTAAATCACTCATTAATTAACCCTGATTTTTTTTATAAGCTGTTAGATAATTCCCTGATTTCCAAAAGTTTGATATTTTCTAAGTAATAACTAGATTCATTACTTGGGAGAGATTCTTCAAAAATAAAATATGCAGTGATCAAATTTCATCCCTTTTAGTGCGTAGTTTGAAACCCTTGTAGAGACGTTCCATGGAACGTCTCTACAATCTTTACCGGAGAAGTTTAATCATTTACTAGCAAATTTATCAGAGATTTTTCGGATTCTGCTGTCTATTAACTTAATATCTTACTTTTGAAAATTTTTGTTCTCCACTTCTTAAGGATGAATATTTTAAAATTTTTCAACTGTATGCTGTCTGACAATCTTACTAAAGGAGTAACTATAAAGAAATAGAACTACGCTTTTAAATCAGCTAAGTAGGTTAGCATTGAAAATTGTCGTTATGGGAAGGCAAGAGGCAATCATGCAAGAGTGAAGAAGCTTTGGGCGATTTTACTTTTCTTTACACACTTTGATTTTATTGTGTTCACCTACCTATGAGCATTATTTTAAATTGGCTTTAACTACAAAATTACTTTGAATTATAAGAATTTGATTCATCATTAGCACAATTTTACAAATTGAGCCTGAATCTATTAAGAGATAAAATAATACTACTCAAGAAAGAAGAAAATTGTCTGAAAAAAGATATTCTTGTAGAAGTTGGAAGGGAACACCAAAAAATAAATTACCCAATTTTGTGGGATGGGCATCCTGCCCTTCCTTGATGATTAGCGGGCTTTTTGTCCCGCACCGCAAGAAATTTTTGCGTATTTTTTTAATTGGAAGTCCCATAAGCAAATGAAGACATAATTGGCAATTCTGACCATAGCAATTTTCCTAACGGATAAGGTTTTACGAAATATAAATCTCATCTGATACTTCCCCGCATTGATTATAAATTGGTTTTGCTCTTTTGTGGACTAGTGAAATCTTAAGAATGAGTCTTCATGCTTTTTAACTATATCTGTATCGGGATAATAGTTAGGCATTAGTGATTGCTTGATTTTTTGATTATTTTTCAAACTTGTGAATACTGAATGACTCAAAAAATCATCACAGCTTTTCATGAACTCAAATACAGATATGCAAACAGGTTATTGAATTCAATTTAAAAGGAGTAGGTGACAATGCTGGCAGAAAAAACACTGAATCAACCAACAATAGAAATGCGTTTGGTAGATCAAGCCGACAAATTAGAGAAACTTCTGTTGTCTGAGGAGGAAATAGCAACTTTAGAAAAATTAGCAATGTCGGGAGTATTTGACTCTGAAACCACCCAAAGATGGTTTGCTAATTGCGGTGGATGCGGTGGATGCGGTGGATGTCGCGGATGTCGTGGTTGTGGTGGCTGTGGATGCCGTGGCTGCGGATGTCGTGGCTGTGGTGGCTGTAGACCTTGCGGCGGATGTGGTGGCTGTGGTCATGCAACAGTATCAGGTGTGTTGGAAGACACTGATGAGGTCGGATTTGGATACTAACTAAACTCAGCGATATAACGATAGTTTAGTAATTCTAGAAACCGAGTTTCTTGAGTTGAAAATCATTGAACTTGGCTAGAAAAGTCAACAGAAACCCTGCTTTTATCCAATATTTTTTGAGTAGAAAAAACAGGGTTTTTCATTTTTCTGATTGCTATTGATAGCAAGATTCAATTTTTGCAATAAAGTCTATGAAATTAAATGATAGTCAGAGGCTCCGGCTACTAGAACACGTTGTTATCAACGTGATGCCGGCAGATTGCAGTGGCGAAGAAAGTATGATATTTAATACAACACGGCGAACCCTGAGAGTACAGGGTCAAGCTCTGCATAATGTAGAAAAAATTGTTTTACCTTTACTAGATGGCTCTCGCACAATAGGAGAAATCCGCGATGCTATTGGCGAACAATTGACCGATTCTTCTCTAAATCAATGTTTAGAGTTTTTGATGGACAATCGCCTAGTGGAAGAGTCTTTGGAAAATCCAGATGATTTAGATAGTCGTGCTTATTTACTGCCTCAAATTAGTCTTTATCATGAATTAGGCTTTAACCAAAAAGATGCTCGGAAACACTTAGCTAATGCCAGGATTGCTGTTTTTGGACTGGGAGGTTCGGGACTGATAGCAGCAATTAATCTGGCTACTGCTGGTATTGGTTTTGTCCGTTTGTGCGATGATGCCTGTACCCTGCCGTCGGATTCCTTGATGATGTCAGGCTCAGTATTGAATAAAATTGGCGCTTTTCGGGGTGTGGAAGCGGCTCGACAAATTGAAGCCATTGGTGGAGTTACTCAAACTGAGATTGTTACAGATAGTTTAAATGACGATACAACCATCAATCCTTTGTTGGCGGACGTTGATCTGGTGATTGTTGCTACTGATGCCGTATCTGTAAATCTAGCCTATCGTCTAAATAGACTATGCCTGAAGATGCAGCGCCCATTGCTACCGGGTGGGGCGGCTGGAATTGAGGGAAATGTCGGTCCACTAGTTTTTGCCAAGGATGGACCCTGTTATCTATGCTATCGAATGCGGTCTATGGCTTGTTCTAAGTTTCCAGAGGCGGAATTGGCGGTTGAACAGTTGCTCAACCGGGAACGGCGTTCTCAACCACGACTACGGGAAAATTTACCGATAGGTCAGATGTTGGTGGGAAGTTATATGGCTCTTGATGCGGTGAAGATGATGCTCGGTCTACCTATGGCTACTGACGGAAAATTACTACATATAGACTTACTTGGTACAAAGCTGACTCACAATGTTGTTCTCAAGAAACCAGGTTGTCCCCATTGTTCACCAAAGAAAGGGAACAGGGAATAGGGAACAGGGAACGGAAAAAGATAGGAGATAGGAGAGAACACAGTGAATACAGCGATTTCGCAGAGCGCAGTACCAGGGGCGATCGCCAGTCCCCGCTGGCAAGATTTAGTCAGCCCCCATACTGGCATTATTCGATCCTTAGATAGATTCACCAAGCCTTATACAGAGTTCGATTTTCCCGTTTTGTGGCAAGCCGAATTAGCCAATTTCCAGCTTCGTAAACAGCAGGATGATTTACGCTACGGTGTCGGCAGAGGTATGACAGATGAACAAGCCATTTTTGGGGCTGTAGGCGAAGCTATAGAAAGATACTGCGGCGGTATTGTTGATTATCGGCAACTAATTGTTAGTAACTATGAAGAATTAGGTAATCGTGCCGTTTCTCCTGCGGTTTTTTCCCCCTTTTCCGACCAACAATACTCTGACCCAAACTTCCCTTTTCCAGTTTTCAATCCGACAATGCAGACTTCGTGGATAAATGCCCTTTCTTTATCCAGTAACCAAGAGGTTTTAGTTCCAGCCTTCTTGGTTTATTTGGACTGGGACGGCAACCAACCAGGAGATCATATTTTACCTGTTAGTTCTAACGGTATGGCTAGTGGACCGACTTGGGAGTTTGCAGCCTACAGGGGTTTGTGCGAATTAATTGAACGTGATGCTTTCATCATTACTTGGTTAAATCGTCTCCCGGCTCCGCGCATCTATTTTGACCACTTGCCAGGAATTGAGACGGAAATTGCCCGCCACTATGCCCGCTTTGGCATTGAGTTAGTTGTCTTCCAGTTGATTACTGATATTCAAGTCCCAGTTTTCATGGCTATGTTAATTGACCGTTCGGGCAAAGGTCCCGCTGTTTCCACTGGTATGGGATGTCATCTTGATGGAGCAACGGCTTTTCACAAGGCAGTTTTTGAGGTTTGTCAAGCTCGCTTTGGTGACATAGAACGGATGAAAACTGGGGCTGGGACTAATCTCCATCAATATAGTGATGTTCAGAATTTGGATGATCACAACGCTTTTTTCTATACAACCTCTCGGTTGAGTGAGTTGGATTTCTTATTTCATCATCATCAATCTTGCCAAGTTGAAGATTTACCAATTTATGAACCTAAATCAGAAGCGGAGAATTTGCAATCAGTAGTTGCCAAGTTGAATTCAGTGGGTGTTGAACCTTATGTAGTGGAAATTACCGCCCCTGATATCGCCTCTCTTGGTTTCCGAGTCGTGCGGACTTTAGCCAGTGAATTAGTTCCTATCTATTTTGGTTATGGACAAGAGCCACTGGGAACTCGACGGTTGTTTGCAGTCCCAGAAAGGTTAGGTTATGGTGGCCGACGTACCAAAAATGACTTGAATCCCTGCCCACATCCGATGGCTTAAAACGAGGAAATTAGAACAATGCACACAGTCAATGAACCTCTGGAGTTAGCTCTTTTGTATCATTTGAACTCTCCAGTCCCGAAAAGTTATGTTAAGCGTGTTCCGGCTACTGAACTGCGATATCTGCCAGAAGCTCCTTTTCTGGAATTGCCACCAGCACCACGGGATAACCCGCTGTCGGAACTTTTAGCACGGCGTAGTTCTGTGCGATCATTTGAAAATCAGGTGATGCCACTCGTCTCCTTAGCGCAACTACTGGATGCAGGGTGTGGACTCAATGGACTGCGTGAGGTAGATAATCAATGCTATGAGGCTCGCAACTCTCCTTCTGCGGGAGGATTGTATCCCCTGGAGGTGTTCGTATCTACACAAGCAGTGGAGGGTTTGGTTGCCGGACTTTATCACTATGAACCTCGCGGACACGGTTTACATTGGGTGAATGATGCTGTACCAACAGATTTTGTAGAAGCATTTTTGCAGCAGGATTATATTGTCAATGCCAATGCTCTGTTTGTGTTCACGTCGGTTTTTATGCGCTCAATGGGCAAATATGGAGCGCGAGGCTATCGTTTTGCACTTTTGGAAGCTGGTCATCAAGCTGAAAACATAAGTTTAATGGCTGTGCAATTGGGGCTGGACAGTCTTTGTCTCGGTGGATTTCATGATATGAGTTTGAACGCTATGTTGGGGATTGATGGGCAACGTCATGCGGCTATTTATTGTGTTGCTGTGGGCAGGAAAGGATGAATTTTTGCACGCAGAGGCGCAGAGGCGCAGAGAGGAAGAGTTTGAGGAATTATTCTTTACTACCGGTAAAGGTAATACCTTGAATTAAGTAGCGGTTAAAGAAGGCATAAATGGCTAAACCGGGCAGGGTGAATACCATTGAGGCTGCCATAATGTAGTTCCAATAGCTGATATATTGACCTTTAAAGGTGTTTAGTCCCAAGGGTAAGGTGAACATTTCTGGGTCAAAAAGAATGACTACGGGCAGTAAAAAATTATTCCAACTGCCCATAAATACAAAAATCGCTTGTGCGGCTAATGCTGGTCTGGCTAGAGGTAAAACTATGTGCCAAAAAATTCCCCAGGCATTTAAACTATCTAGTTGACCGGCTTCTTCTAATTCTCTAGGGAAATTAACAAAGAATTGCCGCATCATGAAAATAAAAGTAGCATTAACCATACTCGGAACTATCATCCCTGGGTATGAATTTAACCAGCCGATGGCTTTGAGAATTAAAAATGTGGGAATCAGGGTAATTTGTGCTGGAACTACTAAGACTGTCAAAATTAGGAAGAACCAGAAACTTTTACCATGAAAATGTAATCTGGCTAGGGCATAACCTGCCATTGAGTTAAATAGTAAGTTTAAAATTGTGACGGTAATGCCAATAATTACACTATTAAATAACCATCGCCAAAATAAAGGTTCTTGCAGAAATATCTGTTTGTAATTATCAAGAGTAAAATGTTTGGGGATGAAATTAAACTCACCACTAATGATTTCAGGAAGGGGCTTAAATGATGCGGAAAATGCCCAAAGAAAGGGAATTATGGTGATAATTCCGTAAGCTGTAAGGAAGATATATAATAGAACTTTAAGCCAGAAATTATTAAGGATTTTATTCAAATTTTATAACCTCCGAAGAATTGTCTCTGAATTAATGTGAGGATAATAATTACAGATGCTAGTAAAAAGGCGATCGCTGCACCATATCCCATCTGTAAATTCCGAAATACGGTTTGATAAATTAGTAAAACTAAGGTGAGAGTGGCGTTATTTGGTCCGCCAGTTCCTCCAGAAAATATATAAGATTGATCAAATAATTGAAAAGTCCCAATTATCCCCATCGCTATAACGAAGAAAGTCACAGGTTGCAATAAAGGTAAGGTAATATAAAGAAACTGTTCCCAACTATTCGCACCATCAAGTTCTGCTGCTTCGTAAAGGGTTTGGGGGATGTCCTGTAAAGCTGCTAAATAAATCACCATAAAAAACGGTGCTGTTGACCAAATATTCATGATCATAATCCCTTTGAGGGCAACAGATGGATCTCCTAACCAATTATAAATAGGTAATTTTAGGAAAGCTAAAAAATTGTTTAGGAGTCCATTTGTGTTATAAATCCACATAAAAATTAGTGTCAATACGGCGGAAGATGTGACTGTTGGTAAAAAGTAAAGAATTCGCCACCAATTTTTCCCGCGAATGCCAGAATTGAGTGTTACAGCTAAACCTAAAGCTAAAATAGTTTGAGTGGGAACAACAATGGCTACATATTCTGCGGTATTTTTTAAAGCAATTCCTACTCTTTCATCTGTTAGCAATCTTTGGAAATTACCTAATCCGAAAAACTGGTAATGAATCCCTCCTAGCATTTGTACTTTGTGTAAGGAAAGAAATACGGCATAGAGAATAGGCAAAATTACAAATGTGCCTAAAACTAAAATACTGGGAGTTATGAATAAATAAGCTGTTAAATTTTCTTTAATTTGTCTATTACAGTGATATTCGGGTAAATTAAACACATTTTTATATCTCATGCAAAGGAAGAAAGGATTGAAGAAGGAGTCAGTAGCCAGGAGTCAGAATCAATCAGTCGAGGATTCAAACCTGCGACTGATTAAAGACCACCAAATCTACGATTTGGTGGGGGTCTTAAACCCAGTTATTCATCCGCCACTGGCACAGAATTCATTCTGAATTCTGACTCCTGAATTCTGTTCGATAAAAAATCAGAGTCTGGCACAAATTTTAATTACAAAGTCTTGCATCTAAAGAGTTTTATTGCTGACTGGTAAACACTCACTACATATCTGCCTGAATTTGTTGGTTGGCTGCATTTTGCGCTTTTAACATTGCCTGTTTTAATGGTTGTTGTCTTAACAAAACACTAATAAATTGATTATCAAAGTTGTTGATAATTGCGGCGGGATACTTGCCTAATTGCCAGGGTGTAGCATAATTAACTCCTGCTACTAGTGATGCTCTGAGAGGATCTTGATCATATCCTAATTGTTGTGCTACTGATTTACGGGCTGGTAATGCAAATCCTTTCCTTGTCCATTTTTTCATGCCTTCTTTACCTGTTAAGTAGGAAATGAGTTTCCACGCTGCAAGTTTATGGGGCGCTTGTTTATTCATGACATAAGCAACGGTAAAAACCATTGTTGCTTGCTGATTATTAATTTTAGGGATCTCTGCTGTCGCAAATTCTAGTTTGGGAAAGGTTTCTTGCAAATAGGGAATTGCCCAATTACCCTCAATTACCATTGCTACTTTATTTTGTCCAAACATTTCACTCCCTGAATTTGTACCGACATCAGATTTTTGAGCGGAAGAACGGTCTTTTTGATATTGATTAATGACTAATTCTAAACCTTGCAAACCTGGATCATTGGCAAAGGTAGCATAACCATTTTTATCAATAATTTCTCCGCCAAAAGCTGTAATTTTATATGCCTGACGGGCTAATTCGGGAATTTCTCCAAAGCCATATTTATTCAGTTTGCCTGTTAGTTGTTTTGCATAGGTGCGGAGTTGTTCCCATGTGGTTGGTGGATTGGTTAAACCAATTTGAGTAAATGCTTGTTTGTTATAAAATAGGGCTAGGGTGGAATAGTCTTTAGGTAAACCATAAATATGATTTTGGTAGGTAAAATTGTTGAGGAGGTTGGGTTCTATGTCTGTGATGTCAAATTTGGCGTTAATGTATTTATCAAGGGGTTCTAGGACATTCTGACCCATTAAAAAAGGGGCTTCTAAAGTGTCAAGATAAAATACATCTGGTGCGGCTTCTCCTACTAGACGGGTTTTAATCACATCCATATATTGATCGGCGATCGCTTCATATTTGACTTTTATCTGGGGATGCTGCCTTTCAAAGTCTTGGATTACCTCTTTTAACAGTGTTTGTTCTAGGGGATTACCTGTCCAACCACTGAGTTTGACGGTAATGGGTGGGGGTGATTTTGGTAATAGCAAATTATGACAACTAATAAGAGCGATCGCTATTGTTATTACCAATCCTAAAAAATTAAATAATCTCTTTTTGAACACGATTTAATTGAGATTAATTCAGAATTGATATGGTTACTAATTTATTTCCTCTGCTGCCATAGATCATCTTTCTAGAGGATGGTTTTATAGCAATAAGATCCCCAACTTCTTTAAGAAGTCGGGGATCTGACTCTTGTAATGTTCACAAATCAAATAAGATTACTATATTTCCTTAACTGCTCAGTATTGCATCACTTTCTGATCATCAAATCTCTATATTTCTCCACCAAGCGAATAAACTCACCTCGATAACCTTCCTGATCTTCTCCCTGACCTTGAGTTGCCAATTTGATCACTAAATCATAGTTAGCATTCCCCTTGTACTCAGAATCACGTAATATCATCCCAAAAGTTGCCACAGCAGCCGCAAATCTTAAATTCGTGGAGGGGATTTGGTTAACTTTGAAATCGCTATCTTTGATAGTCTGAGTAATTAATTGACTGGTAATATCTTGAGGTAATTTATAGCGAAGTTTCACCAACATCATCTCATTATCGGCAGTATTGGTTGCAGTTACACCAGAACGCTGATAACGCAAAGGATCTACCTCTGGTAGTTTCACGTCACTCTTCGTGCCAGTAGGAATAATTTCATACAATGCTGTCACAGAATGACCAGCACCAATTTCTCCTGCATCTTTTTTATCATCATTGAAATCTTGGTTTTGCAATAGGCGGTTTTCATAGCCAATTAAGCGGTATGCTTGCACTTTAGCTGGATTAAATTCCACCTGAATTTTCACATCCTTGGCAATGGTAAACAGCGTTCCCCGAATGTCATTAACTAGGACTTTTTTAGCTTCCAATAAGGTATCAATATAGGCGTAGTTACCATTACCCTTATCAGCTAGTTGTTCCATTTTGCTATCTTTATAGTTGCCGGTGCCAAATCCCAAAACTGTGAGAAAAATTCCCTGGTCTCGTTTTTGTTCAATTAATCTGGTCAATTCGGCATCACTGGAAACCCCGACGTTAAAATCTCCATCGGTAGCTAAAATAACTCGATTATTACCTAATTTGAGGAAGTTTTGTTTGGCAATTTTGTAAGCTAATTCAATCCCCTGACCACCAGCAGTAGAGCCTCCAGCCTGTAAGCGGTCAATGGCTGCGAGAATTTTCGTTTTCTGATTTCCAGGGGTAGCAGGTAAGACTACACCTGCATTTCCGGCATAAACTACTAAACTTACCCTGTCTTCAGGACGTAACTTATTGACTAGCAATTTTAAAGACTGTTGCACCAAGGGTAATTTGTCAGGTTCACCCATAGAACCGGAGACATCAATCAAAAATACGAGGTTGCTGGGTGGTAAGGTTTCACTCTCTAAGCGTTTACCTTGTAAACCTACCTGTACTAATTTATGTTGGGGATTCCAGGGAGCAGCAGTCACTTCAGTGGTGACGGAAAAAGGTCGATTTCCTGTGGGTTGAGGATAATTATAGGGGAAGTAGTTAATCAATTCCTCTATCCGTACGGCATCTTTGGGTGGTAATTGCCCTTGGGTAATAAACCGTCGCATATTACTGTAGGCTGCTGTATCTACATCTATAGAAAAAGTGGAAAGAGGGTCATTATCAACACGATGAAAGGGATTATCATCAATGCGGTTATAGTTCTCTGTGTTGAATTTACCACCTGTTTGAGGTTCGGGGGCAACTAAGGCATTAATACTGCTACCAGCTTGGATTTTAGAAATCCGGGGACGGTTAACAGTAGACATCACCGGTGAACTAGGGGGTAATGGCATGACTACGCCTGATGGTTTAGTCTTAGGAGTAGATTGGTCTTGAATGCGTTCTCTGGTAGGTTGAATAGGGGCGATATTGGTACGAGTTTCTAATTTATCTACATCTTGGGAATTGTTGAGAATTGCTAACTCTGGGGCAAATTCTTTTTGTAAGCGTTGTAGGGTTTGTAGGTCTGTTTTGGCTACTGTGGTGGGGTTACTTACTATAAGTTCATTGATGCGTTGTGAACAAGTATTCAAGACTGTAGCAAATTCCGTGCGGGTGACGGGAATAGTACCAAAGTTAGGAATGGAAACGACGCAACTATAATTATTGGCTAATGCTTGAAGTGCTTGGTAGTTGAGGTGATTGGGTAAAATGGAGTTGGCTGATGTGGTTGAATTGGGGGGAATTGCAACTGTCATGGACTGACGGAAAACGGCAATTCCTACTGTTGGTAGTAATAAAAGTAGTGTTAAAATACTGACGCGCTGCCACATTTTGGACGGAATCGGGTAAGACATTGCTAAATCCTCACACTAAAGAAAGATGTTTGCTTTTTTGCACTTACCTATAATAGTCCTGGGCAGCTTGAAATTTAGTTACCGTTACAGTTTTGGTAACTGTAAGGGG